>CAIZMD010000768.1 GCA_903933995.1 uncultured Bacteroidota bacterium | reverse complement strand
CTCCCAGCAAATCAGAGATTATCAATCCCATAGATACTTTACCACGCAAATACAAATACAGTGCAGACTATGCACAAGACAAGAAGAATTTTATTTCTATTAGAGATGGTAATAAAAATGGCAGTTATGAATTTTTTATTCATTTTGAAAAGAATGAGGGCGCCTGTATTGGAGAATTAAAAGGCTCTTTTACTATGAAGGATGCCAACAATGCCCAATATCGTTTTAACGGTGATCCATGTGTAATTGACTTTAGTTTTGAGGATAATGAAGTCAGTCTGAAAGAACAAGGAAACTGCGGTAACCACCGAGGCATCAAATGCTATTTTGACGATAGTTTTACCAGAAAAAGAGAGCCAAAACGCAAGTCCCTGTCTAAACGATAAATTGTCCACCTCCTTTACATCTTCCCGGAATTAATGTGTAAAATTTACATTTTATTTTTTTGGCTTATATTGCACTGATTTTATTTAACGAAACAAGTATTTATGAGTTTTAGAAACTTTCAGGTTCCCTATCCTATAGACGAACAATACGCAAAGAAAACGGCTTATTTTTCAATGGAATTTGCCATTCACCAACCATTGAAAATCTATAGTGGTGGAGTGGGCTTTTTGGCTGGCTCTCATATGCGCAGCGCTTATGAATTGAGACAGAACCTGATTGGAATTGGTATTTTGTGGAAGAACGGATACTATGACCAAGCTAGAAACCAGGATCAAACCTTACAGGTTACTTTCATGGAAAAACAATATAGTTTTCTGGAAGAGACTGATATTAAATTTCAAATCCTGATTCATGATCATCCAGTTTGGGTTAAAGCTTATTATTTGAATCCAGAGACATTTAAGAGCGCTCCTATGTTCTTATTGAGTACGGATTTACCCGAAAACGATTATGTTTCTCAGACCATTACACACCGCTTATATGATGCCAACGTTGCTACCAAAGTAGCTCAGTTTATTTTGTTGGGAATTGGTGGTGCAAAATTAATAGACGAATTAGGATTCAATCCAGACGTGTATCATTTGAATGAAGCACATGGTATTAGTGCAGGATTTTATTTGCTGAATAAATTTAAAAGTCTAGCCAAAGTAAAAGAGCATATGGTTTTCACAACCCATACGCCTGAAGAAGCTGGAAATGAAAAACACGATATTTATCTCTGTCAAAAAATGAGCTATTTCTGTGGAATGAGCTTAGACGAGGTAAGAAAAATTACTGGTATACATGATGACCAGTTTAACCACTCCTTAGTAGCGCTGCGTTTTGCTAGAAAAGCCAATGGCGTTTCTGCCTTGCATGGTGTAGTAAGCCGTGACATGTGGAAACACTATGAAGGTATTTGCCCCATCATCAGCATCACCAATGCACAGAACTGGCATTATTGGGCTGATAAACAATTATACCGTGCTTTAGAAGAAAAGAACGATCCCATTTTTGATGATAGGAAAACCTTCTTAAAGAAAAGGGCATTTGAAATTGTTGCAGACCAAACTGGTAAAGTATTTGACCCCAATGTATTGACCATTGTTTGGGCAAGAAGGTTTGCTGGTTATAAACGTGCAGACATGCTGAGCTGGCATTTAGAGCGTTTTGAAAAACTCTTGAGCAACGCCAAATATCCAGTACAAATTATTTGGGCTGGTAAACCGTATCCTTTGGATTATCCTGCAATTACCACTTTTAATAGTTTGGTACAGATTAGCAAGAAATACAAGAATGTAGCAGTGTTAATTGGTTATGAACTTTCTTTGAGCAAACGCTTAAAGCAAGCTTCTGATGTATGGTTGAACAATCCAAGGGTACCAAGAGAAGCATCTGGAACCAGTGGTATGACTGCTGCTATGAACGGAGCTGTTAACTTCTCTACAGACGATGGATGGATTCCAGAATTTATTAACCATGGTAACAATGGTTTTGTGGTTCCTAAAGCAGATTATGATAACATGTCTGTACAAGAACAAGATGATTATGATTTGAACAAGTTGTATGAAATCTTGGAACAACAGATTCTTCCCTTGTATTATGAAAATAAGGATACTTGGAGACAGATCATGAAAAATGGTATGATGGATGTGCGTTGGCAGTTTGATAGTAACCGCATGGCCAAAGAGTATTATGACTTAATGTACAACGGATAATAAAAACAATCTTCTATTTAGATTTGATAAAAGAATCCCAATCAGTTCTGGTTGGGATTCTTTTATTTTTAGAAGATCATAGGCACTGATTTTGACTTAATAGAACCTTTCCCTCCTACCTTTGTTCTATTATCATGACCCATAAACAGAAAATAGTAGTTGCCATTACTGGTGCCAGTGGTTCCATCTATGCCAAAGTATTGCTTGATAAATTAAAAGCCATGCCTGAGCAAATTGAATCCGTGGGGATTGTGATGAGCAAGAATGCCAAAACTGTTTGGGAAACTGAATTGGGTAATGATAGTTATAAAGACTACCCATTTTCATATTTTGAAAAACACAATTTTAATGCCCCTTTTGCTTCTGGTTCTGCCAACTATGGAAGCATGCTGGTTGCACCATGTAGTATGGGCACTTTAGGAAGAATCGCCGCAGGCATCAGTGATGATTTAGTAACCAGGGCTGCAGATGTAATTTTAAAAGAAAGAAGAAAGTTGATATTAATGGTTAGAGAAACTCCCTATAACCTGATTCATATTCGCAATATGGAAACCATCACTTTAGCAAGAGGCATTATCTGCCCATGTACACCCTCTTTTTATAGTTTACCTACTAGTATGGAGGCACTTGCCGCAACGGTGGTAGACAGGGCATTAGATTTAGCTGGATTGGCAACCAATACCTATCGTTGGGGAAGTACTATGATCTAGTTTATTTTTTCTTGATCATCATCACTGCTGGAACAGGTCTTTCTCCTTCTTTATCACTAGGCGTAATAGTTGGTTTACCATTGACCAACATGGCACTACTTCCACCTCCGTCTAAATTTAATGCTTCTACACAACCTAGGTCTTTGAGTATGGTGGCTAATTCTGGAAGAGTTGCTCCTTCTGATTTACCTGGAAACCTGCCTTCCACCACTAAGTAAATCAATTGACCTTGTGGGGTATATCCCATGGCTGTTCTGGGATGTTTGTCAGCAATGGCTTTGCCAGCAAACTTCATTTCTTCATTATTGCTAATTCTAACCTGACCTTCCTGAACTAAAACAGGACCACCTGCTGTTGCTGCCTGCATTTTCCAAGGTTTGAAATTAGACTTGGACAGTATAGATGGGATATTGGTTTGTGCAAGTGAATCCAGTACAGGTTTGATGGGTGCTTGTATGGCCCAAGGATATTTCTGGGTTGAGTCGCTCAAAACCCAAGCAACATCGGCCTTGCGCTTTTTGGTAATTCCTATAGCTCCCGATACCGGATGTAAATAAGTAAAAGTATCTTTTCCTTTTCTTGCAATACTAGAAACAGTATAAGCCACTTGTTTACTGTCTTGAATAATCAGGCTCACATTGGTATTGTGTTTGAATTCAAAAAAGCTACAGTTCATGACCAATAAAGGCTTTGACTCAGAAGCATAAAATTGACTAGGTGTGCTTCTTTTGCCATTGGTTGATTGGGTTTCAAACAAGAGCTGTTTGTCTTTTAAATCAGCACTAACATAGTAGGCATGATTGGGTTTACCTTGAATGCTATCAGCCGTATAAAATACGTGAACACTTGCTGGTAATGGCTGGTATTGATGGTCTACATTCACCCATTTTAATTGGGCAATGGAGTTTAATGACAAGGCTATACAACCAAGCAATAAACCAACGGGTAAACATTTGAATTTATACAAGTTGCAGTTGTTTTTCTTCCATCCATTTTGTCTTGCCATAACCAGGAATCACGTGTTTTTCACTGTGGTAAGAAGACCTTACTAATGGGCCACTCTCTACATAATCAAAGCCAATCTTGTAGCCAATTTCGCGCAATTCAGCAAACTCATCAGGATGTACAAATCTTTGTACGGGCAAATGCTTTTTAGTAGGCTGCAAGTATTGCCCTAGGGTTAATACATCAGTACCAACTCCTACTAAATCTTCCATACTCTGAATCACTTCTTCCTTGGTTTCACCAAGACCTAACATGATCCCTGTTTTGGTGCGCATGCCACCCTGCTTCAAGGTCTTTAATACGTCTAAGCTTCTTCTATATTTGGCTTGGATTCTAACCTGACGGGTCATTCTTTCTACGGTTTCCATATTGTGGCTTACCACATCTGGAGCCGCATCAATGATGCGTTGAATTTGGTCTTGGATACCTCTAAAATCAGGAATCAATGTTTCCATGGTAGTATCAGGGCTCAATGACCTAACAGCCTTAATGGTATTGTACCAAATAATGGAACCACCATCTTTTAATTCATCCCTATCAACACTGGTAATTACCGCGTGTTTCACTTTCATTAAGTGAATGGCTTCAGCTACGCGCTGGGGCTCATCCCAATCCACGGCTTCAGGTCTTCCTGTTGCAACCGCACAAAATCCACAACTTCTGGTGCAAACATTACCCAAAATCATGAATGTGGCAGTTCCCTCTCCCCAACATTCACCCATATTGGGGCAATTTCCACTTTCACAAATGGTATGTAATTTATGGGTATCAACCAATCCACGAACGTGTTTGTAACTCTCTCCAATGGGGAGCTTCACTCGAAGCCAATTGGGTTTTTGAATTTTTGACTGGGTATTGTCTATTTTGGGTACTACTGGTAATTCTTGCATGCCGCTATTCCTTGTTCTAAATGATTAACAAAAATAACTCACTTTCGTTTACCAAAGACAATAGAAACATAAGCGTTGAAAAACAAGCTTTTAGGATCATTCAACAATACTATTGGCATTTTTTGGGAATAGTATTCCACATTCAGCCCTACTTCAATAGCAGAAAGCACTTCATTATAGCGGCCATAGTCAAAGCGAATAGCTGTTCTAGCATATGCTCCAGGAATATATTGCATTTCACTAAATCCTTTACCCAGCCCCGCTTTTCCAATGATGACGGTTGGGTCTAAGAAAATACTATCGTTGTTATTGTATTTAATGGCTTCGCGTTTACCGCTTCCAAATGGATTCTCCACTTCTATATAATAGGGTTTTAATAATCCCAAGGTTAATCCCCCACCATAAATAGCAGACACAGCTACCCCATTTTTATTTCCTTTTCCACCAATCAATTTTTGTTGACCAAAACCCAATTTGGCATAATAAAAATTGTTCTGTTTGCCATAAGTGTAACTGGAAAAAACCACAAAGCCTTGAGAAGTGCTCAATGTGGGCACTGTTTCCTCTTTTTTATCTTTTCGTTCACCCAACTCAAACCAGAATAAATTGGTCTTGGTAAGGGTTTTGTATTTACCTTTTTCTAAGAAGGCACTCCATCCATCTGAATTGAATTTGAAACCAAAAGCAGATTGCTTTTGAAAGATCATAGCACCCTCTTCTTCCTGCTTGATTAATTGGTTGATTCTTTCACGCTTGTCTGCCTTTTTCTGCATTTTTTCTTGGGCAGCTGAAGACGGCTGCTTTTGTTGCGCCAGAACACATACCGAACAAAGGATGGATGTAATTAAAAAGAATTGCTTCACTACATTTGATTTGATACTTGTAAATTTAGGGCAAAAAATACGCAATGACTTCACAAATTATTTATAAATCCGGGTTAAGAACCAGCTGTACGCACTTACAAAGTGGAACCGAAATTGAAACTGACGCACCCACCGATAATAAGGGTAAAGGGGAACGTTTTTCTCCAACCGATTTATTAGCCACTTCTTTAGGTTCTTGTATGATTACTACCATGGGGATCAAAGCAGAATCAATGGGGATTGAGTTGGATGGCACCAGGGTTGATGTAACCAAAATCATGGTATCTGACCCTAGAAGGATTGGTAAATTGGTTGCCCATGTTTATTTCCCTGAGGGATTAAACTTAGACGATCATGCTAAACTAGTCCTTGAACGTTCTGCAAGAACCTGCCCAGTAGAAAGAAGCTTACATCCTGATATAGAATTGGATATGGCTTTTAATTGGTAAAAATTATAATTGTCCTAAGGCTTTTACCACCCGGCTCACTGGCAGCCCCATTACATTGTAGAAATCACCTTTAATGGTTTCAATACCTACTACCCCAATCCATTCTTGGATGGCATAGGCCCCTGCTTTGTCATAAGGTTGGTATTTGTCAACATAATTGACAATCTGTTCATGGGTTAAAGGATGAAATTTCACATCTGTAATGTCAGAAAATGCAATTTCTTGATCCCCATTTAAAAGCACTACACCCGTAATCACTTGGTGCCACTGACCTGAAAGAGATTGCAGTATTTGAACAGCATCTTCTTTGTCTACGGGTTTTCCAATGACCCTGCCTTCTAGAACAACAATGGTATCTGCTGCTAAAATGGGCATGGTAGCGTATTGTTGGTGAAAAGCGGTTTGAACATGCTTTTTTACGGCCAAGGCTTTTTGCCTGGCTATATGAATGGGTACTTGGTCAATTGCCAAAGTTTCTGGAAAGGATTCGTCAGTTGATTGAACAATTATTTCAAACTCCATTTCTGCCCATTCTAATAATTGTTTTCTGCGGGGCGATTGAGACGCCAAAATAAATTCTTTCATGGAATTATTTTAGGGATATAATCGGAAGAAGATCATGGAAAGAATGCCACTGAACATGACAAATTTGATGATATTGCTTAAGCGATGAAAATCTGCTGCAGACTTGGCTTTGAACAATTGTTTAAAAGCAACAACTAATGGACCAACAATCATGATCAAACAATAACTGATACTCCACCACCATCCCATTTGTATCACATACAATTGCAATAAAATCAAAGCCGCAATTAACACAATCATCCATACTGCTACAAAGGTCTTACTTACATTAAGTCCCCAGAGAATGGGCATGGTTTTGCATCCATATTTTCTATCTCCTTCCAAATCTTCCATGTCTTTGATTACTTCACGGATTAGTGTAATCACAAATGCAAAAGCTGCATACAGAATGGTCAATCTAAAAAAACGAACATTTTGAGAATTGGGTTGGCTAATGGTATTGATAGCGTCTAATGGGTATTTAGAAAAATACAATACACCAATAACCCATGCGGTTAATAGAGAAATTAAAATATTGCCTATCAATAATTGCTTTTTAAGAGAGGTACTATAGACCCACAAAAAAATCACACTAAACATGTTTGCCAAAACCAAGTGCCAAAAATTATGAAAATCAAGGGCATAAATAGTAGCATAGATGCCTATTAAACTCAGGCTCATATGCCAAAAAATAACCCATCTTCTGCTGATGATGGTATTGACCACTACCTTCTGAGGCTTATTAACTTGATCAATATCAAGGTCAAAATAGTCATTGATAATATAACCTGCCGCGGCAATTAAGATGGATGCAAGTATTAATAAAGGGAATTGAATATTATTTTCTGAAACCTGGGGAAAAATGCGTTCATAGATACAGTACTCAAAAAGCAACTGTGTAAGGCCTATAAATACCAAATTTGGCCACCTAATTAAGCGAAAAAAACCGATGATTATTTTCAATGGAAAATTGTTTCAAATGATTGATTGTTCATTATTTGGCAGCTATTCCTGTTCCCAAATCCCAATCTCCTCTTAGTTTAAGCACTTGTTCCATCACGTCTCGTACACAACCTTCACCTCCTTTAAAAGGCGATGTATACTTACTTGCTAGTCGAATATCTATTGCTGCATCAGCCGGACAACAAGCAAAACCTACGGCTTGCATCACTGCTAAATCAGGAATATCATCACCCATATAAAGCACCTGAGACATTGGAATCTGCTTTTGTTCCAACTCAGTTTTGAGCAAAGTCAATTTGTCTTTTACGCCCATCCACACATGGTCAACGCCTAATTTCAATAATCTTTCCTTGGCTTCAGGAGAATCCCCACCCGATATCACCATTACGGTATACCCTTTTTTAATAGCTAATTGAAGCGCGTATCCATCCTTAATATTCATTTTTCTTGCCATGACACCACCGGGTAATACCAATAAAGTACCATCGGTTAGTACCCCATCCATGTCAAAAACAAAACAGCTTATTTGGGATAGTTGTTGCAATAGATTCATATTCATTAGTACCTGAAAGGTAAATCATTCAGGTAAAAAACCCTATTTCTGGTTATCGCGCCACTCATAGACCCAAGCGCTTTGAATCATTTCTAAATGGCCTTCTGTACT
>CAIZMD010000767.1 GCA_903933995.1 uncultured Bacteroidota bacterium | reverse complement strand
GCCAGCTTACCAAAAAAATCAGGAGGAATGCCTGGTGCCAAACTTCCACTGGCAACTATATAGTCAACACCATCTTGGGCTTCTAAAAAATCCAAACACTGTTGCCATTCTGTTTCACTAACCTTGGGACCTTCCATACCAAATCGGTATTGCTTGTTCACGGATACGTCTACTACAATAAAATTTTCACGCGTGTCTTCTGCAATTTCAAACTCATGAAAGGTTGGAAGTTCCTGAGCCAATAATTGAGAGAATTTTTTACCCGTGTAGCCCCCTGCCAAATACAGGGCAGTAGAACTACCCCCTAGTTTGTGAATGGCCCTAGATACATTGATGCCACCGCCGCCGGGTTCTAATACGGCATCGGAGCAGCGCAATTTTTTTTCAGGCACCAGTTTGTCTATCTCAATGCTTTTGTCCAAAGCAGGATTTAATGTAAGGGTGATAATGGTTTTCATGATGGGTATTTAACGCAGCAGTTCTTGTATGGCTGCAGGAAAAAATATTCGAGTGGGTACACTATTCATGATCTTAAGATCTTCAAAAAAAGAAGATTCATTGTCTAAGAATCTGAGCACAGAATCGGGTGGATTTTTTTCAAAGATTTGGGAGAAGATTTGACCACCGTTCATTTTGCGTTTAATCAATACGTTCAACAAGACCGTGTCATAAAATTCACCCATGATTTGTTTGAGCCCCTTGTGGTTAAAATAGCTATGCCCTTTTTTTAATCCAGCAACAATATCAGTTGTTCTTCGCTGAATAAATTGAAATGCATACCCACTACTTCCCTTAATTTGACCACCAGCTCCACCCATTTGAACCAATCTGCCTTCTTGCAAAGAAAAAGATTGATTGGTCATTGGGATAATGCCAAATTCTTCGTGGGTAATCTGGTATTGTCTGATCTTTAATTTCTCAGATATATAATCGCGCAAAGCCTTACCATAAGCCTTCTCTGGCAATAAAGCTTCTGTGAACAAAGTATATTCCACCAAGGCCCTAGTGCTGCTAGTTGGCATTACATACATAAAAGTGGTGCCAGCAGATTGATCCACTTGAAAATCCATCAGCGTAGCTATTGAAGGGTCAAAAACAGGTTCAACCGTTTCAATCACCCATCCTTTAAAATGTTGTAGCAAATGGTATTGTCCTTTTTTTCCAGGAACCGTTTTGTTAGAAGCAAATGCGGGAATACTATTGAATACGAAGTTGGCCTTAACATCGCCGGAGTCAGTGGTTACCGTAATATTGGAAGCACCATCCACTATTTTCAAAACGGTTTCTTGCAAGAATTGAATGTTCGAAAAAGTAGCCGCTTTGTTCAAGACCATTTGATAAAAGTCAATCCCCTCAATCATTTTATATTGATAGGGATGCAATTGCAATAGCCCTGAAAAATCATTAGAAGCAAACTGAACCTGTTGCCAACTATGTTTTACAATGGGTTCAAATAAACCTGCTCCCGCTTCCCAAAAACACCAAGTACGGTCATTGCTTTGCTTGGGCGATGCGTCAATAATCAAGATGCGTTTTTCAGAAAAGAAAGAATCTTCCATCAAGCGCATAAGCAAACTCAAACCCGCACAACCTGCCCCTGTAATGATATAATCATAGTGATTTGTCTGAGTAGGGTTATGTAGGTTGGCAGCTTCCAAGGTTAAGAATTTATTGGGCTTTGTTTTGTAAAGCCTCGTCTCTTCTAACCTTGTCCCAATATTTTTTGGCTACAAGCAACATACCAAAACTTTCACCTTCTTCTTTTCCCAAATGTTTGTGGTGCATTTTATGCGCCCAACGAATGGCTTTGATATACTTGTTATTGCTGCGTGTAAACAATTTGAAACGTTGGTGAATGATAATTTCATGCACTAAAAAATAAGCAAAACCATAGAGCGCAATTCCTGCTCCTATGGACACTACCCAGTATACTTGGTTCATACTACCCAACATGATGCATAACCAAGAGGGTATGGCAAAAATGACAAAGAAGGCATCGTTTTTTTCAAAAAATCCGTCTCCTTTTTGGTGATGGTCTTCATGCAAATACCAAAGGAATCCGTGCATCACATATCGGTGGGTGGCCCAGGTAACGGGTTCCATGATAAGAAAAGTAGCTAGGGTAATCAATACATAGTATATCATAAAAATGTTCTTAGTGCTAAGAAAAAAAGTGCTTGTACAATTAACAAGTGAACCGCAAAAGGATTGCTTTTATTGAATTTCAATTTGCCAAATAACCAGAGCAAGGCCATGCTAATCACAAACCAACAACCATAATTAAAATTGGGCACCAGGTTGTCTTTCCAATCCCAAAAGCCCAGTTTCATGGCAACGGGTTCCATAACCCAATCAAAAAAAGTAGCAAGAAAAGCGCCGTCTAAAAGCAGGGATAATTTCTCTACCCAACCCGCCATATTTATGTCTAGCATTTCATATTGTAAGTGCAACCAACCATGCAATTGGTGCATGACAACCCCACAACAAAAAACCAATACAAACCAGTTGATCCCAATTAACCAAGGAACTCCATTGAGTTTGGCACCCATAACAGTTCCGTATTGATAAATGCCAAATAGAGCACCCGTATTTACACCAATCATTTCAACACCCATGCCTGTAACAAATGCAGCAAGCAAGAATAAAAAGAAAGACAAATTCTTTTCAGGCTGATTCCAAATAAGCAAGCCTGCCATTAAGATTAAATTCAAACTGGTATTTTGAATAAACCAATCCTTGCTACCGCTCAATAGAATACCCACTGCCCCACAAAAATGGAAAAGGATGGCTATTCCAGTAGCAATGTTTTTTCTATTTAATACTATGGTCATTCAACTATGATTGGTTCAACTAGTGTTTTACATCTTTCTCTACCATGCTTCCCATGATCTGTGCACTTTTCAAACAAAGTGGGATCCCTCCACCAGGATGAACAGACCCTCCTACAAAATACAAACCTTTCAAGGCTTTTGAAAAATTAGGATGTCTTAGAAAGGCTGCCATTTTTGAATTGGAACTGGTGCCATACAAAGAACCCATATAGGATGCTGTTTTGGATTCAATTAACACGGGGTCTAAAACTTCTTCCACTTCTATCAAGGACTCCAAATCAACGCCCAAAATTCGGTTCAATTTGGCAATCACTGCAGCCCTAGCTTTTTGTTGTAGGGCTTTCCAGTCCTGACCTTTGTTAGCAGGGCAGTTCACCATCACAAACCAATTCTCCTTGCCATTTGGTGCTTGCAAACCCGGTTCACACTTACTAGTAATATTCACATAGACCGTGGGATCTGTATACATAGAACCGGTTTGGAAAATGGCTTTGAACTCAGCAGCATAATTAGTAGAGAAAAAGATATTGTGTAATTCCAATTGCGGAAATTCAGACTTGATACCCCAATAAAAAATCAAGGCGCTACTGCTTCTTTCTTGTTTTAATACTTGGTTGGCCATTCTGGCATCGCCCAATAATTTTTGATAGGTGAAGAATACATCCATATTACTCACTACCAAATTGGCAAAGATATTTTTCCCTTCCACCACCACGCCACGCACCAGTCTATCCTGTTGAATAATGCGTTGCACGGGAGCATTAAAATGAAAACGCACCCCTTTTTTCAAAGCCAGTTGGTACAAGGCATTGGTAATACTAATCATGCCTCCCTTAGGATAAAAAGTACCTTCATTCAATTCCAAATGTGGAATCAAACTCAGCATCCCTGGGGCTTTATAAGGATTGCTCCCATTATAGGTAGCATATCTATTAAAAAGTTGTACCGTTTTAGGGTTGCTGAAATAGCCCCCATTCACTTGGTGCATAGACCTAAACAAATATTTCCATTTCAAAGTCTTGATGGCTTTGAAAACCTTGGATTGGAATAGAGTAGCTTTTTTGTGTAAGGAATGATTTAAAAAAATGCTGGCAATATGCTCATACAAG
>CAIZMD010000766.1 GCA_903933995.1 uncultured Bacteroidota bacterium | reverse complement strand
GTTTATAATACCATTTGCATTAATAACAACTTGGGTGTTTCTAGCAATTCTTCTTCTTGTTCACCTGTTTTTTTAGCAACAGCTGGTTTGTTAGAAGTTTGCGTATTCATCACAACAGCCTTCTTGTATTTGTATTGAGTAGTATCAACAGGCTTGTCCAATTCTTTTTTCAGTTCTTCTGCTTCTTTCTGCTTCTTCTCATATTCTTTTCTCAATTCTTCCTTACTTTTTTGATACTCTTCAACTGCATCAGATACACCGTCATTGTCTTGGTCAGTAGTTTCTACTTTGTCAATTTTCTTATTGTCCTTGATCCTTTCTAATCCGCCAGTGGTCATGATATATTCCACATCTGAATCCCAGCCGTAGTAGTCATTCCAGTCTTCGTCAGAATCCCAATCATTTCTGCCATTGTTTAGGCTAAAGTGATTCAAGCGTCTTTGAACTTTTTTGTCAATCAAGATGCGTTTACCTACTGGAATTTGAATGGTAATCACCACACCTTGGTTGCGGAATTTTGTACCACGTTGTACAGAGAAACCTCTATCAAGATAAACGGTACTGTCTTGTTGGTTAATACCATAGTTCATCTCCTTGATATTTCTTAGTGCTGCACTCTCATCACTTCCATTGCTATACTTGGTAGATTCAATATGATATAAACTGTCTTTACTCTTGATCAAGTGTATGCGTACATTGTTTAGAAACAAACTATCATCGGTCATTGAAATCAAGCCATCTAGTTTGAGCCATCTGCCATATACTTTTACCTTGCTTTCTGGAACAGTAACAATCATCTTGCCGGTTGCTGGTTGTTTAATGGCTAACTCAGCTTTCTCTCTTGCTCTTGCATTAAAGTTTTCAGAGATTAAGAATGCAAGGGTTAGTGCAGAAATCAATCCCAATACCCACATGCCTGCAAAAGTGAATCCAATAGATTTGTTACCAGATTTTACACCCATGATTCTGCGAATCACCCAGGTAGTAAATGCTACCACAGGAACACCCAAGAATAATAGGAGGGTAGACCAGGCTAGGAAGTTCTGCCAGAATCCTTCCAAGAAGAAATTCTTTAAGGGGAATACACCTACACCAGCTACTAAGAAAGCCAATAGTGCTACCAAGAGAGCAAATGCTATAACACCAGCAATAAATAGAAAGAACGCTTTGAAAATAAAGCCAAACACTTTGAAAATGCTGAACTTACTTTTCTTTGCAACAAATTGCATCTCGCTACCAAATTGAGCTCCCTTATCTGTAAAGGTTTGTTTTACTTCAGAACCAAATTCCTGCGCTTTTGCACTTACTTCTCCACCCCATTTTTCTGCGCGGCTTTTGAATCCTTCTAAGTCTTCTTGTATGGTATTTTTAATGGTGTTTAAGTCTACTCTTTCTCCACGCATTTCTAATTTTTCAGAAGCAGAATTGGCTTCTGGAATCACTGCCCATAAAATGGCATAAACAATAAACAAGGTTCCACCAAATGATCCAAATACAATACCTGGAAAAGGATCTCCATCCCACCAAAAACTATGGCGGAAAATACTTGAGATTACTCCTGTTACTAAGGGGAACACAAAAACTAATCTTGGGATCCAAACAGCAATGTCAAAATAAGCTGAGATTCCGCTTGCAACACCAGCAATCACTTTCTCGTCTGGGTTACGGTATAATCTTTTGGTAGAAACCGTATTCACTAGTGGTTTGGAAGGCAGGATAATCCAAAGTAATATATACAATAGAATACCACTACCACCTAGGAATGCAATCAGTGCTAAGACCAATCTCACAATAGTAGGATCCAGTCTCAAATAATTGGCTACCCCACTGCAGACACCACCTAACAATTTATCATTGTCATCTCTATATAAGCGTCCTCTTGGAGCATCATTTGCTGAATACTGGAAATTACTTTTTGATTGTTGTCCCTCGCCACCTAATTGTGATTTTACGTTGGCTTCTTCACCTTCAAAGTCTTCTGGTCTACCCATGCTGGCAATGATACCATTCACGGTTTCTTCTGTGATGCAAGTAGCGCCTTTTTTCAAGCTTTCGCCAAATAGTTCGGCAATACGGCCTTCAATATCATTGATGATCTCATCACGACCTTCTTCATTGGCAAAGAATTTGCGTAAACTATCCACATACTGCTTCAGTATGTCATAGGCAGATTCTTCAATAGGGATTACCCTGCCTTGGAAGTTTATATTAATTACCTTTTTCATGTCTCTTTGTTTTGTTGGTTAGGGTTGGGGTTGGGTTTCTGTGGAGAGTTCTACTTCTCCTGCAGGTTGGGTGAGTGTCTGTACTGCATCTGCCAACTCTTTCCAGGTTCTTTCTAGTTCTCCGTAGAATTCCAGACCTAGATCGGTCATGATGAAGTATTTGCGTGGCGGTCCGCTATTGCTTTCCACCCAACGGTAAGTTAATAGTCCTGCGTTTTTCAATCGCGTCAGCAAAGGATAGAGTGTGCCTTCCAAAATATGGAGGTTGGCTGCTTTCATTCTATCCACCAGGTCACTGGGATAAACCTCCCCTTGACGGATGATGGAAAGAATGCAAAACTCCAATACGCCCTTTCGCATTTGACTTTGTGTGTTCTGAATGTCCATAGCCGGAGTTTTTGTGGTCGGCCCTGTTTTTGTTTGGGTAGACCTGTTATGAATACTTGTGGTACTTGAATTAGGAAACCAGGAATCTTCTGGTGCTTCTGCTGCGAGCCATGCGTTGGATATTCCAAAGGTCTGCGCTGCTCAAGCTGTGTTTGTGAGTAGGGGTGTTGTGGTTGTTGGTCACGGTTTCCCTAGTTTCTTGAAATGAGTTGTTTTCGCTTACTTTTTCTAAGTTGTTCAGCAGTTGGTTGTTTTGCGTTTTCATGATCTTGTATTTTGAGTTTTTTATTTAGTTGTTGGGGTTGTTTCCCTTTGACAGAACAAAGATGCAACATTATTTGGTACTATGCAACACATAGTACCAAGTTTTTTCAGGTAATCGGCAACGGGTTGTAATAGGTATAATATAATTAATTGATTATCAATATAATATGATTTTTGAAAAATTTTCTCAAATGACAAACGGAGACATTTCTTGATAAATGGCGGAAAATCTACCCCAATTGATGGGGTTAAGCTGCTTCTTTTCTACTTTAGAGCTGAAACCATTCAGGAGAACCTATATGAAGCGTCTTATAACCATTGTCTTAGTTAGTTTGCTACACATATTATTTATAGCATCGCCAAAGGCACAGACTCCTGCCATGTATTATGGAGACAAAGATGTTGCTGATAGACCTTATGCAAAAGATCCCTATGTGATTTTTTATCAAGGAACTTATTGGATGTATTATTCTGTGCCCGATGAAAATAGAAAGACTTGGTATATAGGTATTGCTACTAGTAATGATTTGGTGAATTGGCAAAAAAAAGGAAATCTAAAACCTAGTTTAGATTCAATTGAAACAAAGGGAATCTGCGCCCCATCTGCACTGGTCAAAGACGGTCAACTGCATTTGTTTTATCAGTCTTATGGTAATGGCAAGGCCGATGCTATCTGTCATGCAGTATCTAACAATGGAATAGATTTTACAAAAGATGCAAGCAATCCCATCTTCCGACCAACCATATCTGACTGGACTTGTGGAAGGGCTATTGATGCAGAAGTGGTAGCATTTAAAGGAAAATATTTTTTATACTATGCTACAAGAGACACAGCTTATAGAATACAACAACAAGGTGTGGCCACTACTGCATTAACATCTGATTTTTCAAGAGCAACTTGGAAAGAAATTGCAGGCATGCCCATGTTAAAACCAGAACTGGCTTGGGAAAAGAATTGCATAGAAGCAGCATCCTGTATACAAGTGGGTAAGCAATTGTATATGTTTTATGCAGGTGCTTATAATAACGAGCCACAACAAATTGGTGTAGCAGTAAGTAAAGATGGCATTCATTGGAAGCGTTTATCTGATCAACCTTTTTTAACCAATGGAGCAGCTGGTTCTTGGAATGAAAGTGAAAGTGGTCACCCCAATATCTTCAAAGCCGAAGACGGTAAATACCATTTGTTTTTTCAAGGAAATAAAGACAAGGGTAAAACCTGGTTTTTGTCTAGTGTGCC
>CAIZMD010000765.1 GCA_903933995.1 uncultured Bacteroidota bacterium | reverse complement strand
TATTACCCATGAAGGCAGAGTTAACGGACAGTGGTTTTGATGAGTTGTTAACCGCTGCAGAAGTTGACAGTGTATTGGGTCAAGAAGGAACTACACTAGTAGTAATTAATAGCGTATGTGGTTGTGCTGCAGGTACTTGTAGACCAGGTGTGGTGATGGCTGTTGAAAACTCTACAGTTAGACCAGACCGTTTAGCAACCAGTTTTGCTGGTTTTGATATTGAAGCTATTAATCAAGTTCGCAAACATTTACTGCCTTATCCCCCTTCTTCACCTGCTATTGCCCTGTTCAAAGACGGTCAATTGGTAAGTATGGTAGAACGCCACCAAATTGAGGGTAGGCCAGCTCAAGTGATTGCCCAGCACTTGATTTCTGTATTTAACGAGCATTGTAATTAAGATTTTTTTGTAAATTTGTTTTTAGATGGGTTAGTAAGTATGGGCCTCACGCAAGTGGGGCCTTATTTTTTTTAAGCAATTTGGTTCATTTTTTTATCAGTTTTTCTGACTAACATTGTGCTTTTACAGGCCATTCTTTATCACAAATCAAGTAGTTGTTCATGTATCCAAATCTTTACTACGCTTTCAAAGATCTTTTTGGAATTGAATTGTCCGGTTTAAAATTGATCAATTCTTTCGGTTTTTTTGTTGCCCTCTGTTTTATCATAAGTGCTTGGGTGTTGACCTTAGAATTAAGAAGAAAACAACAACAAGGATTATTCAGTTATACAGAAGAGAAAATTGTCATTGGCGCTCCAGCTTCTATATTGGATTTAGTGTTGAATTTCTTACTTGGTTTTGTTTTTGGATATAAAATTATTGGTGCATTCACCATTCCAGATGCTTTAAATGATCCCCAATCTTTTATACTTTCTTCCAGAGGAAATCTTTGGCTAGGAATCTTGGTGGGATTGTTTTTCGCGGGATTAAAGTGGTATGAAAAGCATAAGCAGCAATTGGATAAACCAGAAGAAAGAATGGTTAGGATTTGGCCCCACGACAGGGTAGGAGATTTGTTGATTTATGCAGCTGGCTTTGGTTTTTTAGGAGCGAAAATTTTTCATAACCTAGAAAATTGGAATGATTTTGCCAAAGATCCTATTGGAGCATTATTATCTTTTAGTGGTCTTACATTTTATGGTGGCTTAATCTGTGCTGGTGCTGCCATCATGTTGTATGCTAGGAGAATTAAATTACCCATAGTTCACTTGGTAGATGCTTTTGCGCCTATTTTAATGTTGGGATATGCCATAGGTAGAATTGGTTGTCAGGTTAGTGGTGATGGCGATTGGGGAATTCCCAATTTGAATCCCAAACCTTTCAGTTGGTTGCCAGATTGGCTTTGGGCATACCAATACCCGCATAATGTAGTTGGAGAAGGGATGCCTATTCCAGGTTGCAGTGGACCTTATTGTAATCAATTGGTTCCTGCTGTTTATCCCACTGCTTTGTATGAAGTGATTCTATGTTCTTTAATTTTTGCATTATTGTGGTCAATTCGCAAAAAAATTAAAGTTCCTGGACAATTGTTTGGGATTTATTTGATGTTTAATGGTATGGAGCGTTTTCTTATTGAAAGTATCAGGGTAAACACCAAATACGAATCTTTGCCATTTCAACCTACCCAAGCGCAAATCATATCGGTAAGCTTGTTTTTGGTGGGATTAATCTTAACCTTTAATGCCAAAAAAATAGCCAAGTAACCATTCTTGACAATTTATTAAATACCCTCTTTCCTAATTATCTTTGCAAAAATTAATACAATGCCTTCATTTGACATTTCTAGCAAGGTAGACTTGCAAACTTTGGATAACGCTATTAATACAGTAAAAAAAGAAATAAGCACGAGATTCGATTTTAAGAATTCGCCCGTGGAAATTGATTTGAACAAAAAAGATTTCATTCTAAAACTAGAAGTGGAATCAGATATGAAAATGAAGCAAGTGATTGATGTGGTCATTAGTAGGGCTATGAAACAAGGCATTGAAGCCTCTGCATTTGATTTTGAAAAAGATGCATATCCAAGTGGAAAAACCATCAAAAAAGACGTACCAGTTAGAAATGGTCTTAAGCAGGATGATGCCAAGAAAATTGTGAAATTAATCAAGGATAGTGGGCTAAAAGTGCAGGCCGCCATTATGGACGATATCATTAGAGTAACGGCTAAAAAAATTGACGATTTGCAAGATGTGATAGCGCTTTGTAGAACTTCTAACCTTGGAATTCCCTTGCAATACATCAATATGAAGAGCTAAATAGGCTATTTTAGCCAATTTTAGACCGGTTTTCGCCATTTTCATTTGGAATTACATACGGAACTGGTTAACTTTGCATTCCTAAAAAATAACAGTACGGCAAAATCCGTACTACCTAAATCAAATAAAATGAAACAAGGTATCCATCCAGAAAATTACCGTTTTGTAGTGTTTAAAGACATGAGTAACGGTGAAGCATTTTTGAGCAAGTCTACTGCTAATTCCAAAGAAACCATTTTATGGGAAGACGGTAATGAATATCCAGTAATCAAATTGGAGATTTCAAATACCTCACATCCTTTCTATACTGGTAAATCTATGTTGGTTGACACAGCAGGACGTATTGACAAGTTCAAAAAGCGTTACGCCAAGAAAGACTAATCTTCTTGAAAATATCAAAAATCCCGTCCCGAGTAATTTGGACGGGATTTTTATTGGGTTCTCACCAGTAACTTTACACTCTAAATATTGAACATGAAATTGCAAATACTGGCTATTGGCGTACATCCAGATGATGTGGAATTGGGCTGTGCTGGAACCTTGCTAGCAGCCATTGAAGAGGGTAAAAGTGTAGGGATTTTAGACTTGACTAGGGGTGAATTAGGAACAAGGGGTACCGTAGAGACAAGAAAAGTGGAAGCTAGAAATGCAGCAGATATTCTTGGAGTTCAGGTTAGGGAAAATCTTGGCATGGCCGATGGTTTTTTTCAAAATGATGAAGCACACCAAAGATTATTGATCTCTGCCATTCGTAAATATCAGCCCGATATCATTTTGGCAAATGCTCCCGAAGACAGACATCCAGATCATGGAAGAAGTGCTAAGTTAATTTCAGACGCTGCTTTTCTTTCTGGTTTGCGTAAAATTGAAACCCAAATTGATGGGATAGCTCAAGAAGCTTGGCGCCCAGCCTATGTATTCCATTAT
>CAIZMD010000764.1 GCA_903933995.1 uncultured Bacteroidota bacterium | reverse complement strand
TTGGCAAACAAGAAGTAGTCTATCAGCAAGGAGATCCTAATAGACCTGTTGGCGTTCAGTATATAGGTGGATTATTTAAGGGAACCCTTAGTATTATAGAAACACCATCAGAAACACAGTTGGCTTTGTATTCCCAACAAGTATATAAAAATGTCCCTTATAAAAAAGAACAGGAAACCCTTGCTGTTGGTGAAGAGGGTAATCCTATTCCCAGAAAAGTGGGTGCAGCTAGTCCTATCAAACACGTGTTTTATATTATCAAAGAGAATAGGACCTATGACCAAGTATTAGGTGACGTAAAAGAAGGAAATGGTGACCCCTCTTTGGTTTTGTTTGGAGAAAAAGTAACGCCCAATCAACACGCATTGGTAAAGCAATTTGTGTTGTTAGACAATTTTTATGTAGACGGAGAAGTAAGTGCCGATGGTCACAATTGGAGCACGGGTGCTTATGCTACAGATTATTTGGAAAAGAATTGGGTGAGTAGTTATGGTAATCGGGGAGGTAGTTATGATGCAGAGGGGAATAGACCAGTGGCCAATAACAAGGGTGGATTTATTTGGGACCATTGTAAAAAAGCGGGTGTTTCATTCCGTACTTATGGAGAATTTGCAGACAATGGCAAAGCCAATATTCCAGTGTTGAAAAACCATTTTTGTCCTTATTTTACCAGCTATACCCATGAAGTGAGAGATACTACTAGGTTTAGTCAGTGGAAGCGTGAATTTGATTCTTTATTAGCCGCGGGAGCTGTACCTAGTTTCAATAGTTTGCGTTTTTGCAATGACCATACAGAGGGTATGAAAAAAGGAAGACCAACGCCGTTTGCACACGTTGCAGATAATGATTTGGCAGTGGGAATGTTTGTGGAATACTTGAGTAAGAGTCCTATTTGGAAAGAGAGTGTGGTCTTTATTTTAGAAGATGATGCACAGAATGGAGCAGACCATGTAGACGCTCATAGAAGCCCAGTATATGTTGCAGGTGGATACGTAAAAAGAGGATTTGTAGATCATACCATGTATTCCACATCGTCAGTATTGAGAACCATGGAATTGATTCTAGGTATTCCACCTATGAGTCAATATGATGCAGCCGCAACACCACTTTGGCGCTGCTTTGCCAATCAAGTTAATGCAACTGGATTTACGGCACTAAAGAATAAAGTTGATTTTAATGAGAAGAACACTGCCATGAATGAATGGCAGCGTAGGAGTGAAAAATTCAATTTGGCTAAGGAAGACGCTGTGCCTGATTTGGAATTCAATTATGTTTTATGGCATGGAATTAAAGGAGACAATGTGCCATTCCCTGGACCAAAGCGTGCGGCTTTTTACAAAGAAGGAAAAAAGGCGGATAAGGATGAAGATTAACGTCCAGAGAGGATGACTATTTTAGTAGCTATTTTTTCTTTCCCAGTATCGTCTCTGACAATGACTAGATATACACCACTTGCTGCTTTAGAGCCAGTATAACGTTTGCCGTCCCAAATGGCTTGACCACCTAAGGCCCTTGTTTGGTAAACCAATTGACCATTGAGTTCAGTGATTTTTACCAACGCATTGTTGGATAATCCGCGTATGGCAATTGTTCCGTTATATCCTGCAGGAACAGGGTTGGGAAAGACCAATACATTTTCTTGGTTGTTGCCTCCCTCGGTAGCTGTACTTCTGAAACTACAAATGCCATTGGTGCTGGCAATAAACAGTTCTCCAGTATTGGGATTGATAGCCAGTTTTTTTATGTCATTACCCAAGAGTGGACTATTGTCTTGCGTAAAGCGGTAAATGATTTTATCCCCTTCGGGCGATAAAAGCCACAAACCATTTTTAGTGCCCACCCATTTTCTATTGGCACCATCTACGGCAATGGATTGTACGTCTTCATCCTGAAATAACAAACCCGCAAATCTATC
>CAIZMD010000763.1 GCA_903933995.1 uncultured Bacteroidota bacterium | reverse complement strand
GTATCGCCAAGTTGTAGCAACACATTGCCATGGGCAACCATTTCAATGCCAGCGCGTTTGATCCTAGAAATAGTTAAGGCTTCATGTTGCAATTCCATGATATTACCCAGGCGCTTATGGGTTACTTCTTTTCTGGTAACTACAATAAATCTAGAAATTAAGTTACTTGTTGGAATGGTTCTAAGATTCATATCAATTTCTGATCCAACCAAGAGCTTTACTTTTTCCATCAATTTCTTGGTGGCCACAAATTGCATTACGTCATCCTCCGCTAATACTAGGTCTGGGGTAGGGGTAATTACTTCACCTTGGTGTAACATCCTAGAAATAATAACCGGCTCATTGAGCATCTTGAAAATATTCCTAAGTGGCTGACCAATCAATTGTTTGTTCTCTAGTTTAATATGAACATTGATGGGTCGGTTAGATTGGATAAAATTCAATTTTCGGTGCAATTCTTTTTCTTTCTCAATATCTATTCCCAATATTTTTTTCAATATTACCAAGGATAGAATAATACCTACCACCGCAAAAGGATAGGCAACAGCATATGCCAATGTAATGGTACCATTGTCAACACCATTAATATGAAGATCTTTTACTGCAGCTTGAGCTGCGGCAAGACCTGGTGTATTGGTTACTGCGCCACTCATCACCCCAGCCATGATGGCAATATGGTTATGAGAGAGGTAAAAAAATAAAATTGTTATGGAAACCCCTAACAATACCACTGTTGCAGCAATAGCATTATTGGCCAAAGCTGTTTTTTTGAGTGAGGCAAAAAAGCCAGGTCCAACTTGTAGCCCAATGGCGTATACAAATATGATTAAACCAAATTCTTTTAAAAAATGTTCCGTTTCCTTATTCACACTGATGCCCAAATAGGAGGCTATCAAACCAATGAACAGTACCCAAGTAATGCCAAATGAAATTCCTAAAATTTTGAATTTACCCATAAGAATCCCCAATGCAATCACCAATGCATAGATAATAGCGGCTTGCGCCACGGATTGTTCGGTAAATAATGCTATAAACCAATTCATATCACACAAATTTAAGCGATAAAAAAAGGAACGGCGTCATACACCGTTCCTTTTTGGAATCAAATATGTTCTGCTTCCAGTTGCCAGTGCTCTGGAGATCTCCATAAGGCACTTAGTAATAACTCACGCATAAAGTAGAATTCTTTGGGAAGTTTGTCATATAGTTTTGCAAATAGTTCTTCATGACCCATTAATTCTTGTTTCCAAGGTTCACGGTCTACAGTCATGATTTTTGCAAAATCTTCTTTAGAAAATCCATCAATACCAGTCCAGTCCATGTCTTCGTATCTTGGCATCCAACCAATGGGAGATTCAACAGCTCCTGCATTGCCATGTACCCTTTGTACAATCCATTTTAAAACGCGCATATTCTCTCCAAATCCTGGCCATAAGAATTTACCATTTTCATCTTTTCTAAACCAATTCACACTAAAGATTCTAGGAGCATTGGGTAGATCTCTACCAAATTGTAGCCAATGGTTTACGTAGTCACCCATATGATAGCCCATAAATGGAAGCATGGCAAATGGGTCTCTTCTTACTTTTCCAATTTCACCAAAAGCAGCAGCAGTTGTTTCACTACCCATTGTTGCTGCGGTATATACTCCAAAATTCCAGTTAAAAGATTGACATACTAGTGGCACAGCTGTACTTCTTCTTCCTCCAAAAACAAATGCTTCAACAGGTACACCTTGTTTATTATCCCACTCTGAATCAATGGCGGGGTTTTGATAGGCTGGTGCAGTAAATCTACTATTGGCATGTGCCGCAGGTTTACCACTATTTTTATCATAAGGTTGTCCATGCCAATCAGTTAATCCATCTGGTACTTCCTTGGTCATGCCTTCCCACCATACGTCTTTATCTGCTGTGATAGCCACATTGGTGAAGATGGTATTGGCCTTGATGCTTTCCATGGCATTAGGGTTGGTATGATAGTTGGTTCCTGGAGCCACACCAAAATATCCAGCTTCTGGATTAATAGCATACAAGTGTCCATTTTCACCTTTATGAATCCATGCAATATCATCACCAACAGTTGTTACTTTCCAATCATCCACTCCTTTAGAAGGAATCATCATAGAAAAATTGGTTTTACCACAGGCACTAGGAAATGCTGCCGCGATATAGGTTTTTTGCTTGTTGGGAGATTCAACTCCAAGAATGAGCATATGTTCTGCAAGCCATCCTTCTTCCTTGCCCATAACTGAGGCAATTCTTAATGCAAAACATTTCTTTCCCATTAAAGCATTACCACCATATCCACTGCCGTATGAAATAATCAAACGCTCTTCAGGAAAGTGAGAGATATATTTAGTAGTAGGGTTGTTGGGCCATTTGGCATCGCCCTGATCTGAATTTAAAGGAGCACCAACAGTATGAATACATTTTACATATTCCCCTCTTTTTATAAATGGATAAATTTTTTCACCCATTCTAGTCATGATATACATATTGACAACAACATATTCAGAATCGGTTATTTGAACACCATATCTTGAAAAGGGTGATCCTACTGGACCCATACAAAAAGGAATCACATATAAGGTTCTTCCCAACATGGAATCTTCCATTAATGAATTCAGAATTTGCTTCATGGCCTTTGGTTCCATCCAGTTATTGGTTGGACCAGCATCGTCTTTTAAACGACTACAAATAAATGTTTTGTCTTCCACTCTGGCAACGTCACTGGGGTCAGAAAAGCAGGCGTAAGAATTGGGTCTTTTTTCTGGATTCAGTTTTTGAAAAGTGCCTTTTCTAACTAGAAGTTCACACAATCCATCATACTCTTGTTTGGATCCATCACACCAATGGATATTCTTGGCATTGCACTGTCCGGCAATATTATTTACCCATGCTTTTAATTCCGGTAATACATTGCTTGGTTCATTGCTTTGGGGTTTTTGGTCACTGTTCATACAAAAAAATTTATGGTTCTATAATCTTGTTTTTCTGTATCAAAGTTTCACCCTTTTAGGGCGCTATAAAAATGACTAATGTCATTTTTATAAAAATATTTTTTAATGTTTAAACGATAAAAAATAAATGTTGTAGCATTGATCAAGCCTTACAGTACAGGACGGTTGGGAAAAGATAGTATTATCTAAATTGATTATATTTATTGTCTGGTTTAGGATAGCAAGATATTTGCAAAAGCTTGTTTAAAAGAGAAAGTAAACTATATATGCATTCTAATTTGCATGAGTTGATTCTCTTTTAATCAACTCTGATTTTAGAACAATATTTTCATTGGTAATCAGGGTTCTTTTTTTGTCTAAATTTTTAAAAAGAATGGTTGCAGCTTGCTTACCCATTTCAAATGCTGGTTGGGTAATTGTGGTCAAAGAAGGGTTTAATAATGGTGCTGTTCTTAAATTAGCAAAACAAATGACTTTCACATCTTTAGGTATGTTTAAGTCTAATTCTTTACAAGCATAATAGGTATTTAAAGCCAATTTTTCTATGGATGCAAATACCCCATCAGGTCTTTTTTCTTGTTGTAAAATTTGCTTGATTTTTTTAAAATTGGATTTTTCGTCAGTATTGCATTGTACTATCCGGCTTGGATCAAAAGGGATATCGTGTTTCATCAATGCTTCTAAATAACCCTGTTTGCGTTTGTTATCAATAGAAAGATTTTCCGAAATAGATAGGTAAGCAATATCTCTACAACCATTTTCAATTAAATGATTGGTGGCATTGAACCCACTAGTAAAATCATCCGTGGTAATTTTTGCAGTTTCTATTTCATGACAAATTCTATCAAAAAATACAATGGGGATACCAGTATGAATGAGATCATTCTAATGCTGATAGCCTTTAGTAGTGCTTGCTAATGAAATGATTACACCATCTACTCGGACATTTTGTAAATGCCTAACAATTCTATCCTATTTTTGATGGTCATCATTGGTAATATAAATGAGTAAGTGATAGTCCTTTTCTTGGGCTACAGATTCAGCTCCACTATTGGCTTGT
>CAIZMD010000762.1 GCA_903933995.1 uncultured Bacteroidota bacterium | reverse complement strand
TGTGCAGTAAATAAGAGAAAGTTTCTGTTTAGTAAGTATAATACCGCTTGTTTAATCCTATACACCGTTACAAAAGGGACATTGCTTTGAAACAGGTCATATTTAATCAAGGATCTATCGGCATTGCCAAAAACCAAATTCAGGTATTCTTCAGAAGCTGTGGCACTTAGTTTACCCAAGGGCATCATCAAAGCTTCTTCAAAATTGTAAAACACATTGGTAGAGGAAAAATTGAACCCCAATAATTGAGATTGCTGTTTTACTTCAAAAAAGATATCGGTCCAGTCTGATTTGCTCTTTTCTAATTCAAAAATTTCTATGGCTTCAATTCGGTTGCTAATGGTGTCTTTGACAAGTAAGACCATTTGGTCCTTTCCTATCTCCAATCCAAGTTGGTCCGTGTTCTTGGGTGTATAGCCCTGTTTGTCTCCGTATAAACCTGTCAACTTATGAACCATAGTACAAAATTCTTATGCAATGATATAAAAAAACTCTAAGGGATGGAAAGCGATTTATGCAGGGTTTAAATTTCTTACTTTGCAACTCTTATGAGCAACCTGTCACAAGAGATCAATTTACAAGTTACAACGGGACACAAACAGATCCTGCGGATTGCCCTACCCATTAGCCTGGCCATTATGGTGCCCCAGCTAAATTTTATCACCAATAATATCTTTCTGGGAGGTTTGGGTCAAGAATCCCTAGGTTTAGCAGGTATTACAGGGGTTTATTACCTCATTTTTGCTGTGGTTGGTCATGGTTTAAATAATGGTTTACAAGCACTGATTTCTAGAAGAGCTGGAGAAAATAGGGTTAACGAAATTGGCAAACTCTTTACCCAGGGCATTTTCATCTCCTTAGTATTTGCCATACTAGGTATCCTTATTACTTGGTTTTTGGCACCCATTGTACTGGGATGGTCGCTTCATGACCCTGCCAGGGTGGAAAAAGCGGTCCAGTTTTTAAATATTCGGATTTTAGGCCTACCCTTTTTATATGTGTATCAAATGCGCAATGCTTTATTGGTAGGCACCAACCAAACCAATTATTTGATCATTGGAACCGCTACAGAAGCCATAGTCAATGTATTTTTTGACTACACCCTCATTTATGGCAAATTGGGATTACCCCAACTGGGTTTCAATGGTGCGGCTTATGCTTCTATTATATCTGAGATTGCTGGCTTATTGGTTTTAATCTTGGTTTTAAAACTTAAAGGCATCAACAAACAATTACACTTGTTTCAGTCCTGGGCTTTTGAGTCTAAAAATAGCAAACTCATTGTGGTACAATCAGCCCCCTTGATTGCCCAACACGCCATTAGTATTATCAGCTGGGAATTCTTTTATATTCTCATTGAACACCATGGAGCCAGAGACCTAGCAGTGTCCAATACCATGCGCAATATTTTTGGTTTTTTTGGCTGTTTTACTTGGGCTTTTGCTGCCACCACCAATACCATGGTGAGCAATGTGATTGGTCAAGGGAAAATAGAAGCAGTTCTACCTTTGATTAGAAAGATTATGGCCTGGAGTGTGGGATTTGCCATTTCGGTTTGTTTGATCTTAAATGTATTTCCGCATGCATTTCTGTCTATTTATGGTCAGGGCGAAGACTTTATTCAAGCGGGTATTCCTGTTTTACGCGTTGTATCTTTTGCACTGGTATTAATGTCTGTTTCTGTGATTTGGATGAATGCAGTAACAGGTACAGGAAATAGTAAAATGAACCTAGCTACAGAATTTATAGCCATTATCCTCTATTGTGTGTATGTATATACAGTATTGGAAAAAATGCAATTGCCCATTACCTGGGGTTGGGGTAGTGAAATCATTTATTGGTCTTCTATTCTGATTCCCTCATATTGGTATATCCAATCTGGCAGGTGGAAGACACTTAAAATATAAATGGTGCAGGCAATTAAACCTGCACCATTTATGGTATAAGATTTTTGGAGTTTAGCCTTTTAATTGCTTCACCAAATCAATGTATTGTTGCATGGCGTCTTCCTTGCTCATACCTTGCAATTTAGCCCAAGCTTCGTGTTTGAACTTGGCAACAAAATCAAAGGGGTTGGAAGGTCCGCTTTCTTGGGTATCTCCCTCTGATCCTTGTTTGTACAAGGAATAAAGTTTTAGTAATGTTTCGTTATCTGGTTTTTCAGATAAGGTTTTGCTGAGAACAGCGGCTTCTTGAAATAGGGCTTCTAAAGACATGTTGTATTTTTTTACAAGTTAGACATTATTGAATAGAATCTAATAATTTGGCGCCTTCTGCTTTGAGGGCTGGATCATCCGCTGTTCTTACGGGAAGTTTTACCAATTTGTTCAAGACTTCAATGGCTTGGGTTGGCCGATGGTTGTCCCTGTAAGCCTTGGCTAGGTCTAAATAATTCAACACAAAATAAGGATCCAGACTTTTGCATTTTTCAAAATTGGCAATGGCTGAATCAAGGTCTCCATTGGGCAGACCACCATAGAACAATTTCACTGCTACTTTTTTTACCCCGGAAAGATTCACCATTTCATAATGCCATTTACCCAAACTATAATAAGCTTTGGCGTGATTGGGTTGTAGGGCAATGGCAGCTTCTGTATAAGTTTTCACGTCTTTTACAAGCGCTACAATCTTCTTATTTTCTGTTTCAATATCGGTCATCTTTCCAGAAGCCATGGCCATGACATAATTGGCGTCTGCATTTTTGGGATTGGCTTCAAAAGCTTTTTTGGCCAAGACCATGGATGTTTCCAGATACAAGCGCTTAGTATTTTTATCATTTTGCCTACCACCAATAGAAGCATGCAATTCTGCTGCTTTTACCAAGGCTTTTAGATTTGCCGGTTCTACGGCTAGCACCTGTTTGTATTTGTCCAATGCCTCTGGCTCTTTAACCTGACGTTCAAAATTATCCGCTTCTTTGAGCAATACATTTACATCTTGGGCAATACCAAAATTTAGTATGAAACTAGAAAGTATGACCAATAGATATTTCATGTCAATGATTTAGTTGTGACCTATCCAATTCAAAAATCACGCCAACTTGACCAACCAATCCCTCAATGGGTGGATGCATTTTGTGAATGCTAAACCTAATAGAATTGGCCAATGGAAAATGCTGCAATATCATGTATGAAAAATCACTGGCAATGGTTTCCAATAATGGCGTTGGCTTTTTCATTCTTTCTTGCAACAAAGTATAAACTGTTGCATAGTCAATGGTTTCATTCAAATGTTGAATAATCCCTGTTTTGGTAGCACATTGAATCAATATATCTACCTCATACTCATTACCCAGTATTTTTTCCTCAGCAAAAATACCATGGTGAGCCAAGCATCGAATAGCTTTTAAATGAATGGTTAGCATCGCTTTGATTTATGCCAGTCCATTGGCGGTCAAATATCGCTCCGCGTCAAGTGCAGCCATACAACCACTTCCAGCTGCAGTAACTGCTTGGCGATAGTTTTTGTCTTGTACATCGCCCGCGGCAAATACCCCTGGAATATTGGTTTTGGATGTTCCCGGAACGGTTTGAATATAGCCAGTTTCATCCATGTCTATAAAGTCTTTGAAGATGCCGCTATTGGGTTCATGACCAATGGCTACAAAGAATCCACTAACAGGAATTTCTGTTTTTTCTTGTGTAGCAGTATTTAATAAACGAACCGCTTCTACTTTTTTCTCTCCCAGAATTTCATCTGTTACACTATTCCAATACACTTTAATATTGGGTGCATTCAACACACGATCCTGCATGATTTTACTAGCACGCATTTGGTCTCTTCTAACCACCATATGCACCGTAGTACATAGTTTGGATAAGTAGAGTGCTTCCTCAGCAGCAGTATCGCCCGCGCCAACAATGGCTACTTCTTTACCACGGAAAAAGAACCCGTCACAAACAGCACATGCACTTACCCCAAAACCATTTAAGCGTTGTTCACTTTCTAATCCCAACCATTTAGCAGAAGCACCAGTTGAAATAATCACCGAATCTGCTTCTATCCATTTCTCCTCGTCTATTTCAATTTGAAAAGGCCTCACGCTAAAGTCAACTTTGGTTGCCAATCCATAACGAATATCTGCTCCCATACGGGCAGCCTGTTTTTCAAAATGAACCATCATTTCTGGCCCTTGAATTCCTTCTGGATAACCAGGATAATTCTCCACTTCTGTGGTAATGGTAAGTTGACCACCGGGTTGAATACCTTGGTATAAAACGGGTTTCATATTAGCCCTAGCGGCATAAATAGCAGCAGTATAGCCTGCAGGTCCAGAACCTATAATCAACACATGTACTTTCTCAGAAATTTGATTTGACATTTTTATCATTTTAGAACATACAAAATTAAAGGGCAAAGCCCATCCCAATCTATTGGATTGTACACAATTACGGACTATTTGGGGATAATCAACGTCTTATATTGGGCTGCATAGCCTGTAAACGCACCCAAAGCTCCATTGTCTATATTCCCCAAAACCTTACCCGGTGAAGAAAAGGGGTTACCAACGCTAGAAAATGCAAATTCCCAGGTTCTCCAAAAGTCATATCCAGCTTTTGTGATATTGCAAAACTTGACGCTAACTGTATCACCTTTTAGGAAAAACCCATAATTATCTCTTTCTCTTGGTAGGTTGCGGTTGACACCCCTATCCACTTGCACATTATAGGTTTTACCATCCACAACTTGATCATCAAAAACACTGTTTTGACCTGGCAGAAAGGTTTCTCTATTCTGTTTGGTAAAATAGCGAATATAGTTACCCAAACCGGGGGGATCAGACACCCTGGTCATAAGTTTAACCTGTTGCGAATCGGCAATTGGATAGATGGGCAATGACCAAAGTGAATCCATTTTCTTGACCAAATCAGGTATTTGGGTAATGGCGGTATAATTGGAATTGTTATAGTTTACTTTAAGGGTGTATTGTTTACCAAGTTCCCCCAGAAAAGCCGTGCTTGGACTTGCAGGATCATTGCTATAATAATAAACAAATCCCCCTTTTACGGGTACTTTGTATTCTTTTAGCAAATGGGTTTTATTACCATTACTGATGGTTAACTGCACATTATGAATAAAGCTATTGTTGAGTACACTAGAATCTAGATTGGCATAATAACCAGTAGATTGGGTTAGAATCACGGTTGGGGCCAAGCCATTTTCTATTTCAGCGTCCACTACCAATTTTTGTGTAGTTGCATCAGGTACCAGGTTGATATCCTTTTCACAGGAAACCAAGAAGATAAATAGGATTAAAATATTGTAACGCTTAAACATGTGGTAAAGTTATTAGAACTATAACAACAGTTGTCTTAGATTGTTTCCAAGGTCTATAAAAACAAAACCCTTCTGTTGGTACAGAAGGGCCTTGAAAAACTTTGGAATATTATCCCAAATATGCTTTCAGCGCATTGCTGTATCTAGCTTTTTGAAGACGCTTAATAGCGCGTTCTTTAATTTGACGAATACGTTCTTTGGTCAAATCATATTTCATACCGATTTGCTCAATTGTCACACCATTTTCACCATCCAAACCAAAATAAGCATTCACAATTTCAGCTTCTCTTGG
>CAIZMD010000761.1 GCA_903933995.1 uncultured Bacteroidota bacterium | reverse complement strand
GTAGTTGGTAAGTGCAAAATTGGTATTCTTTTTTTTGACTAAATAACCTCCAGTAACTGTAGCATAATTTCCGGTTGCATCACTTATAAATAATTGAGCTGAATTCAGTTTTATCAAATTGAATTTGCTTAAATAAGCCAGGGCTTCATCAACCGTTTTACAGTTTTTTAATAGATCGGTAGCCACTTGCTTTTTTCTGTCTTCTTTATTAGCATCTTTTACAATGGGAATTGCATCAATGGCTGTATAATCTAAAAACAGTCCATGCTCATTTAAACCGCCTTGTGGGTTTAAGTAGGAGAGCATTTTGAGATTAATAGACGAAAAAAGTTTAATATTTAAATCTGTCCAAATAGCATAGCCATAATTGCCCTTTTGGGCTGGGTAGAACCAGATTCTGTATTTTGTACTTTGTACTTCATCCTCATTATTGCCTATCCAAACATTTTTACCATCGTTGGCTATAAAAATGGTACAGGCGTTTGCAAAAAGGGAAATTGACCAAAAAAAGACCAAAAAGGCGTATTTCAGTAAACCATTAGATTTTAGCATTTTTAATGTTTTGATTAAGAATGCTCAAAAATATTGGCCTGATCACCCGTAAATGTTCGGATTTATACAGCCGAACCTATTTGGTGCTATATTTTTTGTCCTTTACTGTACTGGGAGGGAGAAATACCAACAATCCGTTTAAATGTGGTATTAAAAGTGGTTTTAGAGTTGAAACCGGAAGCAAAAGCGATACCTAAAATATTCAATTGCTCCATTTTTGAGGAGGCCAATAACCTTTTGGCTTCTTCTACCCTGTACTTATTGATATAGTTATAAAAGTTGTCCCCGCCGGTTTCGTTAATTAAAAAAGAGGCTTCATGTATGCCGATGCCCAATTTTTCGGCAAGGGTAGGTAAGTTCAAGTCATTGTCTAAATACATCTTTTCCTTTTCCATTAGTGTAGTGAGATGAATAGACAAGTTCTGCATTTGGGAATCGCTAAGCCGCTTTATTTTGGGCCTTTCTAGTACAACTGATTCTTTATCAATAGTTTGATGAATAGGTAAGTCATTTGTTGCGATTGTTTTGCTGTCATTTTCAAATAAGTCAACAATTTCGTCAATATCGGTTTGTTTAAAAGCGAAAATTGTTTTTTGTTGGATGGCATAATAAGCTAGGAAAAACACACAAATAGCATAAACAAAATTTGTTGCTTCAGTAATATATGGGAACCCAAATAATGCATCATTCAGCCAAATAATTAATATTATTGAAACGATGTTCAGAAACTTTATTAACCAGTCTAAGTTAATTGGCTTCATGTTAGAAACTATTTGTTTCATATTAACCTGATGCCTTTTTAGCAATATATAAGCATATACTAAGTATGGCAACATGATTAAGGGCAAAATATTTCTGACTAAAAAAGGTAGATCCTTATTAATGGTAAAAATGCTGTAAGTGGAAATGCTTTCTTGCTGATAATTTAAAAAATGTTCTACAAAACCGTAAATAAGAAATGGTATAAAATGTATCCAATTGATTTTGTCAATTGTATTGTTTGGATTGGTGAAACTCAGAATACTCAAAAGAAAGCTAGGCGCTAATAGAAATTGTGCAGTGTTTGTAAGCTTAAATAGAAAATTATTTGAAGCTGTAGTTTCTGTAATAAATAAATACGATCCAATAAATGCAAAACCAATTGAGAATACAAATAAACCAAGCCATTTATTGGCTTTTACATTTTGTTGCAAAGGGTGAAAAAATAGTAAAAAACCAAGCAAGATGCTTGCGCCAGATATAAAGCAAACTAAAAATTGATTCATTTTAGGGGTTGAAACTATTCTATTAATTAGTTTTTATAAAATGTTGGTTGGAATCTCATAAATCATATCATAGTTATCTCCATAGTAAGAAAATTGTCCTAATGTTTTGAAACCATTTTTATTATAATAGTTTACAGCTATTTCATTGTTCATTTGTACGCCGCCCCACAAAATAATTCTTTTAACTTCTGTTTTGGATAAATCCGATAGTATAAATTGAAAAAGCTTATTCCCAATTCCACAGCTTTGCCAGAGGTCTGCTACAGAAGGCGCAAAAGTGGAATCTGTATTGTTGTCAAGTATTATTCCGTATGATAGTAAACGACCACTATCGTGTTCTAAGTAACCAATTTTTAGGATAGAATAGGCAATGATTTCTTTTGTGTCAATAGTAAGTGCTATATAACCTAAGTTGGTTTTCAAGTCATAGAAATCAATAATTGACTGTCTGTCAAACTTATGAGGGCCAAAACGATTTTTTGTTTCAGCACTCAAATTTTGTAAATAGTCAAATAGATTGCCAAAATCATCTGAATTAAGCCTACGTAAAAAAACATGTTTTTTATTTTTAGCTTCTATTTGCATAAGGATTCTTGTAATAATTGCCTACAAGTTCAAAATCATGATTGTAACAGTTTTTAAGTCTTATCTGATCCTAGCCAAACTACTTTTTGTTCTGATTTATGATCTTGTCCAATAATGTTTTTATAAAGTTCAGGACGCCTTGCTTTGATATATCGGTGACCACCAGCTTGTTCAAGTTTGTCCGGCGTAATTGTTGCTGTAACAAAACTATCTTCAAATGATCGACATTCTGCAATGATATCACCAAATGGGTCAATAATCATAGAACATCCATTTTTTAGTTGGTCATGGTCCATGCCAATTGGATTTGTGAAAATCGCATAAATAGCATTGTCATAAGCCCTTGATGGTAACCATTTCATCAGCCAACCCCTTCCTTTCATTCCGTCAAATTCCAAACGTAAAGAAGTTGGGTCAGCCTCACGATTTACCCAAAGATTAGGGTCAACAAAACCCGCACCTGGTCTGGTTGATGGCGTACACATGGTAACGTGGGGCATAAAAATAATGTCTGCTCCTAAAAGTTTTGTAGCCCTAACATTTTCAAAAATATTATTATCGTAGCAAATTAATATTCCACATTTCCAACCATGGATTTCAAAAACACAATAACTGTCACCTGCTGTCAAATGTGGATTTATAAAAGGATGTAACTTCCTATATTTTGCAATCAACCCGTTTTTTCCCACACAAACATAGGCTTTGAATAAATTGTTGTTTTCGTCTTTTTCAAATAGCCCCGCCAGAACAATGATTTCATTTTGTTTTGCTATCTCAGTAAGCTTCAAAATACTTTCTCCTTCAGGTATATATTCTGCCAATTCAAGCATTTGATCTTTTGGCAGGTTTCTTGCAAATGTGTAGCCCGTTATAGAACATTCATGAAATGCAATCACATTTGAACCTTCTTGTGATGCTTTTTTTGCAAGTTTTTCGATGATGGAAAGATTATATTTTTTGTCACCGCTTTTGTTCTCGAATTGCGCTGTAGATATTTTTATATTGTCCATATAGGAATGTATTAAGTGTTTGAATGAAGCGCCATGATATTCCCTTCCGAGTCATTGAATAAAGCCATAAATCCATTTTGACCAATGGATGTCTTTGGCATTGTAACCTTACCACCAGCATTTTCAACTCTGTCTAAAACAATTTGTAAATCTGGGTTTGCATTCAAGTAGATGATTGACCCTGTTGAACTTGGCGTATGGAATGGGCTTTGCGCTATACCACCAGCAACTTTTGCTTTGGAAGGATCAAAAGGAAACATAGCATATTTCATACCTGGCATTTCCATTCCCTCCATTTTGATTTCAAAAATGCTTTCATAGAAAGTCTTTGCTCTGGAAATGTCATTTGCAGGAATTTC
>CAIZMD010000760.1 GCA_903933995.1 uncultured Bacteroidota bacterium | reverse complement strand
GTGCAATCCATTGCGCCATTACAAGATGCTAATTCTGGTCATTGGTATCAATTGGTCACCTTACCATCTGAGCCACGCAATTTCTTAGAAAGTTCTTGTACGGCCATGTTTGCTTATACCATTACCATGGGATTAAAAATGAAAATTTTAGACAAGAAACAATATGGTCCTATGGCAGATAAAGCCTATCAAGGATTACGTAGCATGAGTTTGAAAAATGGGGGTGAGGCTTACTTGATTCCGTCTAGAGTGTCTGGTGGTACTTGTGTTGGGGATGAAAATTATTACCTGACTAGAAAGATTACTGAAGGCACTGGTTTTGGATATGGTTCCTTTATCTTATTTGGTTCGGCATACGAACAATGGAAAGGGACTAGAAAATAATTTGAACAAGAAAATTGACGTATATGAATAGGAGGGGATTTGTAAAATTGAGTGGCACTGCTGCTTGTTTCATGCCATTAGCTGGGATTGCTGCGTTTCAACAAGAACGTTATCAAGCGCCATTGGCCAAACCAAGTTGGTTATTAGAGCTGATAAAAATAAATGATGATAGTGTGAAGAGTATGGCCAAGTACAAAGTGCTTGATCAAGCCCATCCCTTTTTTGGAGCTTATACCGGTGAAACTGAAATTCCCAATCCACATAGTACCTGTTCGTTTATCAATAATGCATCCGCGGCACTCTATTGTCCTGAATCCAGTTTTTATCAGTCAAAGAGTTTGCTCAAAGAATTGGAACAGGCTTTAAAAGCTTTGTTGAAATTGCAACACGAAGATGGTACTATTGATTTGGTGGATACCAATTTTCATTCTACCCCAGACACGGCTTTCATGGTTAAAAGAATGGCCCAGTCCTATCTGTTTCTGAAAAATTCAGGTACGCCAGGAATGGAGCCTGTACTGGCCTTGATGGAAACCTTTTTAAAGAACGCAGGTAAGGCCTTGGTGGTTGGAGGAATACATACACCCAATCATCGTTGGGTTTTATCAGCGGCATTGACAAAATTGAATGAACTATTCCCCAATCCCCTGTACTTGCAAAGAATTGACCAATGGTTGGCGGAACATATTGACCTTGATCCCGATGGTCAATACACGGAAAAAAGTACCTATGGTTATTCAGGCGTCATTGATCGGGTGTTGATTACCATGGCCAAGGGATTGAACAAGCCAGAACTATATGAAGCAGTGCGTAAGAATTTGAAGATGATGCGTTATTACTTACATCCCAATGGTGAAGTAGTTACAGAAGCTTCTAATAGACAGGACAAAGGCCAGATTGGGAATATGGAAAACTATTATTATCCCTTGCGATATATGGCGCTGAAAGACAATGACGGTGAATTTGCTGCCATGTGTAGGATTATTCAAGACGCAAAGATTCAATCACTCTATGGTTCTTTTTCTTATTTGCTAGAAGACAGTAACCTTTGGAAAGAATTGCCTGCATCCAAACCACTACCTACAAGTTATGTAAAAGCATTTCCTTATTCTGGTGTAGTTAGATTTAGACGTGGCGTTTGGGACGCAACCCTCTTGTCCAATAATCCGGGATGGTTTACTTTTCACAAGGGGAATGCAGTATTACAAGCCATGCGCGTAGCCACTTCTTTTTTTGGTAAAGGACAATTTCAGTCGGCTGAGATTGTTCAAAAGGGAGATGTATGGACCATGAATAAAAAATTAGAAGGTCCCTATTACCAACCTTTTGAAAAACAATTTATATCGCCTGATGGCGATTTGGGAAAAATGCCCAAGAGCAATCGCAAACAATCAGAAGTACAATATTTAGAATACAATATTCAATTTTCAGAAGCCAATGCTGGTATGCAAATTGAGATAGAGATCAAGGGCACTGAGCGCGTACCCGTAACCTTGGAATTGATTTTTAGAAAAGGAGGGTCTCTCTCTGGTGTGGATGCATTACCTGGTCATGCAAACAGTTATTTATTGAAGGGAGCTGAGGCTTCCTATACTCTTGGAAAAGATAGTATTCAATTTGGCCCGGGAAGACTGGAACACAAGAATACCCAGTTAAGAGGATCCCTTCCCATGATGGATGCACCAACCGTTTATCTAACAGGGTTTACTCCTTTCCAACACAAAATTATTATTCGTTAAACCAGAATTACATGTTTCAAAAATCTAGTTTGTTTATTGCCTTCTTGGGACTGTCTATGACGGTTTGCGCTCAAAAAGAATTTCAAAAAAAGGTTCAGTCAGAAATGATTTTGGCAGAAGATGGGGCACTGATTGAATTACCCGCCGGAACTTTTACTTTAACCAATACCTTGTCTTTGGAGGGCAAGAAAAAAATTACCATTCGCGGAAAGGGAATGGATAAAACCATTTTAAGTTTTAAAGAACAAACAGATGGTGCAGAAGGAATTCGCGTGAGCGATGGGGTTGATATTGTTTTGGAAGGATTTACTGTGCAAGATGCCAAGGGCGATGCTATTAAAACCATGCACGTCAATGGCATTGTTTTTAAATCAGTCAAAACAGAATGGACAGGTGGTCCAAATCCCAAAAACGGGGGATATGGTTTGTATCCTGTACAATGTACCAATGTGACTATTGATAGATGTGTTGCCATTGGTGCTTCAGATGCTGGGATTTATGTGGGACAATCACAAGACATTATTGTTAAAAATTCGGTAGCCCACCATAATGTGGCTGGTATTGAAATTGAGAATAGTATTCTTGCCAAAGTTTTTGATAATGAAGCCTATGAAAATGCGGGTGGCTTATTGGTCTTTGACTTGCCTGATCTAATACAGAAAAAAGGCGGAGATGTTAAAGTCTATCACAACTATATTCATGATAATAATTTTGAAAACTTTGCCAGCAAAGGAAATATTGTTGCCAATGTGCCAACAGGAACAGGTTTGTTAATCTTGGCTACCAAGGGGGTAGAAGTTTATGAAAACAAGTTTATCAATAACCAGTCTGTTGGTGCAGGTATTGTTAGTTATTATACCATGCAAAAACCCATCAAGGATAAACAATATGATCCTGTTCCTTCCAATATATCTATCCATGATAATTTGTTTGAAAGAAAACCAACGCCTCCTGTAAGTAAGGATCCTATTGGAATGATTGTGGGAAGAAAATATGGGGCCGATATGCCTAATATTTTATTTGATGGCATCAAGAGTAAGAAGGTAATAGACGCTGATGGAAATTATCTTCCAGGAAATTGTATCAGCATCATCAATAATAAGGGACAATCTATTGTAACCATGGACGTAGAACATATGTTTAAAGACATGGCAAGGGCAGACGATTTATTTAAATGTGGAAAATAAGACCATGCGTAAATTGATAATTGGAATAGGGTTATTTGTGTTGGTAGGGTCATTTGTTATTGCCCCACCTAAGCGTTATCCGGAGAAATTATCGGACTGGGGACTCTTTACTGGAAAACTCGCTGATTTGAAACCAAACAATGGAGTAGTGCCCTATGCCTTAAATACCCCCTTGTATACAGATTATGCAGAGAAACTAAGATTTCTGAAATTGCCAGCAGGTGCTTCTGTTGCCTATCATGCTAGTTCGGTGTTAGAATTTCCTGTTGGTAGTTTGCTAATCAAGAATTTCTATTATTCAGCAGATTTTAGAAAACCCGGGGTTGATAAAAATATTGTTGAAACAAGGTTATTGGTGCATGAACCAGAAGGTTGGAAAGCCATAACCTATGTTTGGAAAGATGACCAAAGCGAAGCCTTACTTGAAATTGCAGGAGATGACAAACAAGTGAGTTTTGTT
>CAIZMD010000759.1 GCA_903933995.1 uncultured Bacteroidota bacterium | reverse complement strand
TAAAAAGTAATTCAATCATCAACATTACACTTTCTGAACAGGTTTCAGGATTGAACGATGTGGTAGTGGTTGGTTATGGTACAGCAAAGAAAAAAGATTTAACTGGTGCAGTTGCTCAAGTTAAAGCCACGCAATTTGAAAATGAAAACCCGAGGTCAGTTCAAGATATGTTGCGTGGAAACGCACCAGGATTAGACGTTGGTTTTGACCCAAGTACCAAGGGACAGGGGGGTGGTTTACAAGTTAGAGGTCAAGGTTCTCTTACAGCTAGCTCCAGCCCTTTAATTGTATTGGACGGAGTAATTTATCCGGGCACATTAGCTGATATTAATCCAAATGATATTGCAACAGTTGACGTATTAAAGGATGCAAGTTCTGCAGCAGTATTTGGTGCAAGATCAGCCAATGGAGTTCTATTGATTACAACAAAAAGAGGTAAACCAGGCAAACCAATTATTACTTTAAATAGTAATATTGGAATGAATAAGCTGGTAAATCAACCTCATCTTTTAAATGCAGAGGAATTTTTGCAGTTTAGATCAGATGCTCTTTGGGCCAAAGCAAGTTTTGATTCAACATCAAAACCAGGAATCAAATATTTATACTATAACCCTGCAAAATTACCATCTGACTTTAGTCTAGCGCAATGGTTAGCATTAGATGGATCAGGTGCACTTGACCCTGTTGATGTTTGGTTCCAAAGGAATTTGTATAAACCAATTGAAAAGGATAATTACAAAGCGGGTAAATCATTAAATTGGGAAGACCTGATTTATAATAAAAATGCATTGCAACATGACCATACTTTAAGTATCACTCAAAGAAAAGAAGATTTTAACTATTATTTTTCATTGGGATACTTAACAAATGAAGGTTTGACCGTTGGAGATAACTATAAAACATTTAGAACAAGATTAAATTTAGAAGCTATTGCAACTAAATTCTTAACAGTAGGGATCAATTTCCAGTATTCCAATAGAGACGAGAGTACTGTTCCAGTTAGATTTGGTGATATTGCTTCAACAACTCCTTGGGGATCTTTTTATGCTGCTGATGGAGTTACCATTAGACAAAGTCCAAATGATGACCCCGGTTCCAATACACATCCTTTTCTGGATCAAGCTTACACAAATAGATTGTATAAATACGATGACTTTTTTGCATCTATTTATGCAAAAGGAAAACTACCTTTTGGGTTTTCATACCAAGTAAACTTTTCCCCTAGGTATGATGTACTTAGAGAATACCAACATTTATCTGCTTTAAAGCCTGATATCACAGCTAGAAAAGGGGTTTCTAACAGAAGAAACCAAACGGTTTATTCTTGGCAACTTGATAATATATTACGTTGGAATCAAACTTTTGGAAAACACAATATTGAAGCCACATTTTTGGTAAATGCGGAAAAGTTTCAATCATGGAACACCACTATTCAAGCAGAAAATTTTTTACCAAGTGATAATTTAGGGTTTAATGGTATCCAATACGGAACGCTTCCTCCCATTGTTAATAGTGACGACCAGTATGAAACAGGAAATGCCATGATGGGAAGAGTAGCTTATAACTTTAACCAGCGATATTTTTTAACAGCAACAGTTAGAAAAGATGGATACTCTGCTTTTGGCCAATCAAATCCTACAGCTACTTTCCCTTCTGTTGGAGCAGCATGGACATTTTCCGATGAAGCTTTTATGAAGGGTACTACAAAATGGTTAGATTATGCTAAACTCAGGTTATCATACGGAGAGAATGGAAACAGATCAATTGGAAGGTATGCCGCTTTGTCAAACCTTAGTGCGGGGCCTTATGTTTTTGTTACTTCTGGGGGAACCACCTTTAATTCTAGTTTTGTAGCCGGAACAAATTTAGCCAATCCAGCATTGAAATGGGAAAGGAATAGTTCTATCAATTTTGGACTAGATTATTCTTTCTTAAAGGGAATTCTAACTGGTTCTATTGATATTTATAATAGAACAACCAAAGATTTGTTGGTAAACCGTTCTTTACCAACAGTAACTGGATTTACAAGTATTCTAGCAAATCTTGGAGAAGTACAAAACAAAGGATTTGAAGTTAGTATCAACTCCATTAATATGCAAAAAAGCAATTTTTCTTGGAATACCACTTTAGGATTTTGGACTAACCAAAATAAAATCATACATCTATATGGACCTACACCAGACTATGATCCAGTAACCGGAAAACAAATTGGTAGTTCTGAAAAAGATGATATTAATAATGGATGGTTTATTGGGCGAGCAATTAGCGATGTTTACGACTACCCAATTCAAGGTGTATGGCAAACAGCCGATGTAACTACGGCCAAATCATATGGTTTTCAACCCGGTGATTTTAGGTTGCAAGACACTAATGGTGATGGAAAATATACCATTGAAGACAAACAGTTTGTTGGCCAAACAACTCCTAAATTCTCTTGGAATCTAAGAAACGAGTTTAAAATATTTAAAAACTTTGATTTCTCATTTACTCTATATGGAAGAATGGGGCAAATATCCCAGTTTAATGAAGCAACAAATGGAGCAAGAAATGGAAGCAACAACGTTTTCTATGATAGGGTAAACTTTTATCAAGTTCCATTTTGGACACCTTCCAATCCAACCAATGAGTATGGTAAAATTGGATCAACAAGAGGTGGTGGTGTTACTTGGAACAATTATAAAAAATCCTCTTTTATAAGATTAAGCAATGTGAGTTTAGCTTATACTGTTCCAACTGCCGTATTACAAAAATGGAAATTAACCTCCTTAAAAGTATATGCAAATATTGTTAATGCAGCTGTTTTTTCTAGTTGGAATTATTTTGATCCAGAATATCATGGTTCAAATGGTAACACCAATATCACACCAACTCCAGTGACTTTTAATTTTGGATTTAACGTAACACTTTAATTTAACGCTTAATAGTTAATTATGAAAAAATCATATAAACTTCTAAGCCTTGCAGGTATAATAATGTTATTCATGCAAGGTTGTAATAAAGATTGGCTAAAACCTAAACCATTATCCATTTTCTCTCCAGAAAATACTTTTGTAGATGCCATTGGATTTAATGCTGCATTAAATGGATGCGCCAGAAATTTAAGAAATGAGTGGTATGGCGACGGTGCCCCAATTATCACAGAAACCATTTTTTCAGAAGTAGCAGTGGAAGGTACTGATGACAAAACAGGACCTGCCCAAAATTTAGATGTACTTATTAAACCAGATGCCCAATTAAATAACGGAGATTTTAACAGAATTGGCTGGTATTGGGATCAAGAATGGATTGGCATTAGGTTAGCAAATACTATTATATCCAGATTACCGGAG
>CAIZMD010000758.1 GCA_903933995.1 uncultured Bacteroidota bacterium | reverse complement strand
AGTAACCAAAGGGAAGACTCTAGGACACGGCGACTGACAACCACCGCGCCTTAGCGTATGAAACCAACAATGACCACCATCCACTCCTATAATACTATGCTCTACCGCCCTGCTCCACGTATATAAGATACTCTCTCTGATAATAATCTGTGCAATTGATATAAGAAACTACTAAATGATCAGGATGTTTTGCTTTAAAAGCCCTGAAAAGCTCTGCTGGTGCGCTATCTGCAAGGGAACAACCCGCATTTAGATCTGGTAAAAGCACCTTTTTGCTGGGGTTGAGAATCTTTGCGGTCTCCGCCATAAAGTGCACACCGGCAAAAACAATTAGGTCAGCATTGGTCTGTTCCGCTTGTTGGGCAAGACCCAAGCTATCCCCAATATAATCCGCCACGTCCTGGATATCTGGTTCTTGGTAGTAGTGTGCAAGGATGATGGCATTTTTTTCTTTCTTTAGTTGCTCAATCTCGGCAAATAAATCCAGACTTGGATCAATCTCTATGTCTGTAAAACCTTTTTCCAATATTTTCATTTTTGATGTTGATAATTACGGTAATAGTATTTAATAATACTTATTTATAAAACTAAACTACTACTATTAGGGCTGTGGATTTCGGGATAAGTTTGTTATCCCCAAAGCACAAAGTTAATTATCTCTAGTTTATACACTGTAGTTCACAGTTTATTAACCTTGTTAATCTTTGAGCTAGACTGTATTTATACTAGTATTTCCACATTGGTGGATTACCTAATTCACAAGATTCATTTTTCACTATCCACTTTTCCCGCACTGTTAATTAAGAGCGCATAGAATGCTTCCAATTTTTTGAGTTTGCCTATTTTGGGTAAAAAGCCCAAACTTATTCCACCAGTATCCACTTTTCAAAATGGAAAAATGGCTGTTTTCCACCGGTTTTGTGATTTATCCACGGGGCTATGTGAATAGGTTTAAGCAAGATTATTGGGTTTTATCTCTTATGAAGGGTTCTTTTTCTAGGTCAATCTTGAATGGTTTCTGAAAATCTTACCCATTGGCGGTTTTGGATGGTTTTCCACAACTTATCCTAATGTTTTTTCCCCTATTTTTGCCATCCTTAAAATCTAACAATAGTTTATTATGTCTGTCATTCAAAGTATTCGTGACAAAGGAGCTTGGGTTATTTTTGGTATCATCGCCCTAGCCTTGATTGCATTCATCCTACAGGATGGTGTTGGACGTGGCAATTCTGCCAATAACAATACCGATATGGGAAAAGTGAATGGTGTTAAAATTGAACGCCTGGCTTTTGAAGAAAAGCTCTCTATGCAAGAACGTATGTATGGAGCCCAAGGTGCTCAAAGAGAACAATTGATTGGTTCTGTTTGGAATCAAGAAGTTGAAAGAATTGTTTTGCAACAAGAATACGAGAAGCTAGGTCTTCAAGTTACTTCTAAGGAATTAACTGATATTCTTTTTGGTGATAATTCACCTTTGAGAAATGAATTCACTGATCCAGCAACAGGTGTTTTTAAAGTGGCAGAAGCAAAACAAGCATTTGCACAAATTAAGAAAAGCAAGAATGCTGAGCAGGTGAACATGATTAACTCAGCTTATATTGAGCCAACCATTGAACAAGCTTTGCGTTCTAAATACCAGGCTTTGTTACAACAGTCAGCTTATGTACCTAAATGGATGATAGAAAAGCAAATGGCTGATAATAATGCCATCTCTAGCATCTCTTATGCTTTTGCTCCTTATGCAAGTATTGCTGATAGCACTGTAAAAGTGTCTGATGATGAAATTTCTGCCTATGTAAGCAAACACGCTTCTGAATTCAAGAAAGAAGAAGAAACCAGGGGTATTGCTTATGTAAGTTTTAATGCAGCTCCATCTTCTGTTGATTCAACAACTGTATTAAATCAATTATTGTCTTATAGAACTGAGTTTGCAACTACTGCAGATACCAAAGGATTCTTAAACAAGGTTGGTTCTGATCTACCTTTTTATGATAGCTATTTTGGAAAGAGCAAATTGCAAATGGCTATGAAAGATAGCTTGACAAGTTTGGCAGTAGGTAATATCTACGGACCTTATTTGGATGGTGGTTCTTATGTAATGGCTAAAATGGTTGGTACAAAAAACTGGCCAGATAGTGTTACTGTTAGACATATCTTAATTGGTACTGCTAATCCTCAAACAGGACAGCAAATTAAACCAGACAGCGTAGGTAAAAAACAAGCGGATAGTATTGCTGCTGCTATTAAAGGCGGGGCCGATTTTAATGCATTGTGCATGAAGTATTCAGACGATGCTGGTAGCAAAGAAAAAGGTGGTGTATATCCCTATTTTGAGCAAGGTAAAATGGTAATGGCTTTTAATGATTATGCTTTTAATAATCCTGTAGGATCTAAATCAGTTGTAAAAACTGAATTTGGTTACCACTACATTGAGATCTTGGGTCAGAAAAACTTTGGTCCTGCTTATAAGATTGGTTACTTGGCTAAACCAATTGTTCCAAGTAATGAAACTGTAAGTGCTGCTGAAACTGCTGCTGCACAATTTGCTACTACTAGCAAGAACAAAAAAGCATTTGATGATAACGCTTTGAAATCTAATTTACAATTGATGACTGCTGCTGAGATTAAAGCAAACGATAATCAAATTGTTGGAATTGGTTCAAGCCGCACACTGGTTCGTTGGGCTTATGACAATTCTGTAGGAACCGTTTCTGAACCAACTGAAGTTGGTGACAGATATGTAGTTGCTATTCTAACTTCTGTAAACAAAGCTGGTACCATGTCTGCTGCAGAAGCAAGACCATTGGTTGAAGCCATTGTTCGTAGCACTAAGAAAGCCAAGATCATTATTGATACCAAATTCAAAGGAACTACTTTGGAAGCGTTGGCCGGATCGGTTGGAACCGCAGTTCAAAGAGCTGATAGCATTAGCTTTAGTACTCCTTTCATTCCTAACTTAGGTAGCGAACCAAAAGTGATTGGTGCTGCTTTCAACAAAGCATTACAAGGCAAAATCAGCGAACCAATTGCTGGAACAAGCGGTGTATTTGCTATTCGTGTTGAAAACAATAGCGCTAAGCCTGCAATGGCAGACGTGGTAGCCCTTAAGCAAAACCTGGTTCAAGCAGCTCGTATGGCCGCTTTCCGTGGAGCCGATGCCCTGCGTAAATCAGCTACTATTGTAGACAACAGGTCTAAGTTCTATTAATCTTTTCTAAGATAATTGCAAAGCCCGGGCCTTGGTCCGGGCTTTTGTTTTACTAATAACGAAAGCATTGTTTGAAGCGATTGCCTAATTTTGCCCTATCAATTATCCCATGGCAGCAGAAATATTTGTCAACAAGGTTCAGGAGAGTGGTTTAATTACCCTTGATTTAGAACAATTTTATCCAAAAGCACCCATTAAGGTTTTTGACCTAAAGGGTTATTTGTTTATGGAATTGATTCTAAAAGAAAAGGATTTTAGAGCAGCTTTATTAACAACCGATTGGACGGTGTACCAAGGAGCAGCTGTTGCTATTACTTGTACTGCGGATGCCATTGTTCCTATGTGGGCCTATATGCTAATAGCCAGTTATTTGCAACCCGTAGCAGCAGAGATTGTGTTTGGTACAGAAAAGGAATTGGTGAATAGTTTAATGCTGAAAAGTTTGGAACAATTTGACGCAGCAGAATACACAGACAAAAGGGTGGTGGTAAAGGGCTGTGGCGATACGCCCATTCCAGAAACGGCTTATGTAAGTATCACCAACAAATTAAGACCCTTTGTAAAAAGCATCATGTATGGTGAACCATGTAGCACGGTGCCCATTTTCAAAAAGCCCAATCCCGCAAAAGCGGAATAAGTAGTTGCAATTATTTAATCTTGCAAAAACCGATTAAGGAATATTGATTTGAATCTTCCAGCGCACTTCAGAAAACGGATTTATACTTATGGTTTTTCTCTGGTAGTTACTTCTTCAAATCTTTGGTCATAGTCTTCTCTAATGGTTCCAAATACCCTATCCCAAACAAGCAAGTATAAACCATAGTTTCCTTTAAAATATTGGTGGTGTTGGTTATGACTGGTAGAGGTGT
>CAIZMD010000757.1 GCA_903933995.1 uncultured Bacteroidota bacterium | reverse complement strand
TCTGGCCGATAGTGTTCAGGGACTTAGCATTCAAGTCTGTAACCTCAGTTATAATTATCGCCAACAATTGCATAGTCAGTGGAATAAGGAAGATATTAGTGATTGGATGAGTTTTCACCACAACGAGAAGGACGAATGGATGCGTTATGGGGCGGCCATCTATCTCAAAAACTGCGATGGCGCCAAGATTCATGGCAATCTGGTTACTGGCGGACAATGCGCTTTACTGATGACCAATTGCAACAGGGCCCAAGTCTATGACAATGATTTTTCATTTAATTCAGGTCTGGGCATTGGTATGTATAGAAGCAGTTTTAATCAGGTCTACCATAACAAACTAGACTATAATGTTCGCGGCAGCAGTTTTGGATTTTATAGACGCGGACAAGACAGCGCGGGGATCTTGGTATTTGAACAGAGCAGTGAAAATGTGTTTGCCTATAATTCTGTTACACACGGGGGCGATGGATTTTTTCTTTGGGCCGGTCAGACCACCATGGATTCCGCAACTGGTGGATGCAACCATAACTTACTATACGGCAACGATTTTTCCTTTGCTCCCACTAATGGAGCAGAACTCACTTTTAGTAGCAATACGGTTTTGCACAATCGCTTTGAGGGCTGTGACCACGGCATTTGGGGCGGCTATAGTTATAGCAGTGATTTTTCAGACAATGTATTTGTAGGGAATAGAATTGGCATTGCCATTGAACACGGGCAGAGTAATAATATTGCCATGAATCGATTTTTAGAAGACGGCACTGCCATCAAACTTTGGTCTAGAGAAAAGCAACCAGCCGATTGGGCATATGCCAAATTGCGCAATACCCAGAGTAAGAATTATTGGATTACTTCTAATAGGTTTAGCTATAATAAATTGGTCTATGATATCATGGGCACCGACTCTTCCGCATTTGGAGGTAATAAAAAAATGCAGGTGGGTGAGATTTGGAAATGGGGAGAAAGACTCAATGAGATAGATACCAGCCGCGAGGGTGATTTACTGGACCTTGATTATCAAGAAGACAAAAGACTGGCCAGCATTCCGGCTAAAGCCCTTCCCGCACAAAGGTTTCCGCAAGGTATTGACCAAATTAGAATCACGCCTTGGGGGCCTTATGATTTTAAATCTCCCCTATTATGGATGAGCCAGATAGATAGTTTGGGACTCTATCATTTTGAAGTTTTGGGACCAAAAGGAGCATGGGCTTTGAACAAATTGCAAGGCTTTGAAATCTTGACTCGTGGGCCAGATAGTTTGCCCTCTAAACTGCTGGCGCGATTGGATACCAATACCGTGAATCCCATGATTCAATTGCAATACAAGGGGGAAGCCACTACTGATGCATTTGGAAAAAATACCGCTGCAGGAATAGCACAACATTTTTCTTGGAAAGGTTTTACACCCAAAGAAAATTGGATGGTGAATTGGTATCAATGGGATAGTTTGAGTCATCCAGAAAATGCTGTGTCTGCCTTTGAAAAACTTTTAACTACTACTCCTTTCAAAACCGCTATAGTCAAGGATTTGAACTATATCTGGTGGGGCAAAATAGACAAGGAATTACCAGCAGATAGTTTTGCAACAGTTGCAACCACTAGCATGAACTTCCCAAAAGATGTTTATCAACTCTCCATTACTGCAGATGATTTGGTGCGTGTATATTTGGATGGAAAAATCATCATTGACGCATGGTCTTCAAGCTATACGCAATACGATGATGGCACCAGTCATATGGTGGAACTAGCATTAAATGGTAAACACCAATTAAAAGTAGTTCATGCAGAAAAAACAGGACTAGCCACTTTGCAATTACAGATCAGACCAAAGAGCCATTTACTCAATTCCCCTTCTGTGGTCGGAAAGTAAAATTTTTCTGACTTACATAAGAGAAGGCCACCACAAAAACGGTGGTCAAGATTTTGCTGGGTGTGGGATACCAACCAAACAGGTCTACAAATAATTTCAGAAAAGCATAGTTGAGTAATAAGCAAGCAAAAACTACCGTAAAATACTTGGCCAATTGTTTGGCTTTTCTAACCGATGTTTCTTGAAAAACCACGTACCTACTCAAATAAAATCCAATGGGGAAAGTGACCATAAAGCCAATCAAGAATGCGGCAATATGCGGGCCAATGGTTAAAAATCCCAGGTGTACCGGTTGCTTGTCAAGGATAAAATTATAAGAGACAAAAAACAAGCTGATGTCTAAAACCGTATTAAATCCGCCACAAGCGGCATACCTAAAGGTTTGTAAGGGCATGAGACTACGAAAGAACGGATAGAAGAAGTCCACAACACTGAGAATCAGGCTACGTATATTTTCGTGCAGCTTTCGCATTTACCGCGGCGAAGGTAGGCCTTAATTTGTTAGCTTTGTCCTCCGAAAATGTTAAGATGAATAGTGTAGTAGCCCAAATAAAAGCAGCCACCGTAGATTCCATACAGCAATTGTATGGCGTAGAATTGACTATAGATCAAGTATTGGTCAATGCCACCAAACCCGAATTTGAAGGGGATTATACCGTGGTATTATTTGCCTTTGTAAAGCAATTAAAAAAATCACCCGATGCCCTGGGTCAGGAATTAGGCACTGCCCTATTGACGGATCATCCAGAACTGTTTAGTGGTTTTAATATAATTAAAGGATTCTTGAACTTGAGCATTTCCAATACCTATTGGTTGAGCTTTTTACAAAGCGTACAAGGTCAAGATCAATTTGGTTTACACGCTGCGCGTAACCAAACGGTGATGGTGGAATACAGTTCTCCCAATACCAATAAGCCACTTCACTTAGGCCATTTAAGAAATAATTTCTTGGGTTGGAGTATTGCTGAAATTCTAAAAGCCAATGGATACAATGTGGCCAAAACCTGTATTGTGAATGACCGCGGGATTCATATTTGCAAAAGTATGATTGCTTGGCAGCGATACGGCAATGGTGCTACCCCTCAAACCACCAACATGAAGGGTGACCATTTTGTAGGAGACTATTATGTAAAATTCAATGATGCATATAAAGCAGAAGTAGCTGAATTGGTTGCAGGTGGAATGGAAACTGCATTAGCAGAAAAAGAAGCTCCGATTATGAAAGCCACCCAAGCCATGTTATTGGACTGGGAAGCAGGCAAGCCAGAAGTGATGGAACTTTGGCGCAATATGAATGGATGGGTGTATGAAGGTTTTGACGCTACTTATCAACGGATTGGAAGTGATTTTGACAAGACTTATTATGAATCTAATACCTATTTATTGGGTAAGGATTTAGTAGCATCTGGTCTAGAGAAAAAAGTATTTTATCAAAAAGAAGATAGCTCTGTTTGGATAGATTTAACCGCAGATGGATTGGATGAAAAATTGGTGCAACGTAAAGACGGAACCTCGGTTTATATTACCCAAGACATTGGTCTAGCGGTTCATAAGAACCAAGAATTTCATGCAGACCAAAGCATCTATGTGGTGGGTGATGAACAAAATTATCACTTCAAGGTTTTAAAACTGATTTGCCAAAAATTAGGGATTCCTGCCGCTGATGGCATTTTCCATTTAAGTTATGGTATGGTGGAATTACCCACTGGTAAAATGAAGAGCCGTGAAGGAACCGTGGTAGACGCAGATGACCTGGTAGATGCTATGATTGGTATCGCGCAGCAGAAAACAGAAGAGCTTGGAAAAGTAAAAGACTTTACTTCAGAAGAATTGGTAGAACTCTATGACACCATTGGTTTGGGAGCTTTGAAATTTTTCTTATTGAGGGTTGATCCAAAAAAGAAAATGATTTTCAATCCAGAAGAGAGCATAGATTTTCATGGCTTTACTGGACCCTTTATTCAATATACACACGCAAGGATCAAGAGCATTTTGCGCAAGCAAGAAAATGCTGATTGGCAGCGTATTGCAGTTGGTGGAGAATTACTTCCTTTAGAAATGGCATTGGCCAAACAACAAGAAATTTTCACATCTGTGTTGGAGGAAGCCGCTACCGAACATGACCCTTCTAAGATTGCTATTTATGTGTTTGAATTAGCTAAGACTTTTAATACTTTCTACAACCAATTGTCTATTGGTAATGCAGAAACAGAAGATAAAAAAATATTGCGTTTACAACTTGCTGCATTAACTGCTCAGATTCTCAAAACAGGGATGTCTTTATTGGGTATTCGGGTTCCAGAAAGAATGTAAATTTCTATGAATGATTAGCATAAAAAAGGCCCCGATTATTCAGGGCCTTTTTTGTTTAATTCAGGGGGGAATTAGTGTTTTTTGGTACGCTCAATTTCACCAATCAAAGGAAGTGCTTCCTGAGTTTCTTCACGAATAGCCGTGTGTAGTGCGGATTCCAATTGAATAAATTTGGCGGCATTAATAGCACCAATAGCAGATTTTAACTTGCCATAATATTTACTATACAATTTTTCAAAAGCCATATTGTTTTTCAATACATCTTTGGCTAATTGGTCAGCTTTCTCATCAGTAAGGGTTGTGAAATTATCTGCATAATCAGCAATCAACAACATGCGTTGTTTACCCAATTCTTTGCGTTTAACTTCATAGTCCTCATAAATTTTTGCAAAGGCAGAAGCCTGTGGTTCTTGCAATTTCATATAAGCCTGCACTAATTCTTGTTTAGACTTACCATACAAACTTTGAATAACTGCAATATCTTCCTTAACACCAGACTGTGCAAAGCTTGTTCCAGCAATCATAAGAGCTGCTACTACAAATAATTTTTTCATACCTAATTTTAAATAGTGAGAATAAAAAACGCAGCAGTAATTTATCAAATAACAAATTGCTGCTGCGTTAAGTTTTAATAATTATTCTTTTCTAAAAGCCCTTTGAGCGTCTTTTTGCAAATCGCTGTATTGTTCTTTTCCAGTGCTTATGGTTACAAAAGCAATGGTACCACCTTTGAAATCACCAGGTGATTTGTATAGTTTACTTACGGGGTCACCGCTATCGTATCCTACACAAAGACCGTCACCAGCCAAGGTAAATTTACCTACCTGAGCTTTCATGGCTGTAGTTCCAACGGTTTTATCATTGATGTACAATTTGGCAGTTCCAATAGACTCATTATACTGTCCTGCTTTTTCCTTGGTAAACTCCATTCCAAATGTGTATTTACCTGGCATAATAGGTGCAGTAGAAACTAATTTCTGTTCTGTAATACCTAAGAAATTATAGATATAATAGAGCTTATGGTCTTTGATAAACAAACTATGTCCACCAAATCTAGAACCGTGTGCAAAGATTACACCAGATGCATTAGCGTCTTTAACTTCTACATTGGCAATAATCTTAAATGACTTACCACGAACATTTACAGCTACTGCTTCTGGAACAGAACTAGTATGCGGATAATAGGTATAGCTATCGCGATCTTCTTCTTCTTTTGGACGATCTAGTCCTAAGATTTCAACCGCACTTCTATCATCTAATGGGAAGGCATTGTTCTTTTCGGCTTCAGCAGTATAAAGCTTTTTCAAAGCTTCTAATTTCTCAGGATATTGAGCAGCTAAATCAGTTGCCTCTGCCCTATCAACATCGGTATGATAGAGTTCCCATTTGTCTTGATCAAATTTACCCTTACTAGTGAGTGGTGCGTGAACAGCCACCGCTTTCCAACCATCCTGCCAAATGGCACGGGTTCCAAGCATGGTATAATACTGCACGTGTTTTTGAGTAGGTGCATCTGGCTTGGCATCAAAACTGTATTTCATAGATACCCCAGACAAAGGATATTGCGCAACACCCTTATATACTTTTGGCATTTCTAATCCAACAATTTCTAAAATGGTAGGAACAATATCAACTGCGTGGTGGTATTGGTTACGAACTTCGCCACGGGCTTTAATACCCTTAGGCCATGAAATCACCAATGGATCTGCTGTTCCACCAGAATAGTTGGCATAACGTTTGAACATTTTGAAGGGAGCAGAAAATGCTGCAGCCCATCCTGTAGGATAGTGCTCGTAAGTATTTGGTCCACCCAATTCATTGATCAATTTCATATTCTCTGAAAGTTCATCAGGATATCCGTTAAAGAACTTGTTCTCGTTTACGGAACCACTTGGGCTTCCCTCTCCAGATGCACCGTTATCAGCAGCGTACATGATTACGGTATTATCATACTGACCAGTTGCTTTTAAGTGGTCAATGATACGACCAATTTGAACATCAGTGTATTCAGAGAAAGCAGCGTATACTTCACAAAGTCTTGAGAATAGTTTTTTCTCATCGGCAGAAAGCTTGTCCCAAGGTCTAACATAGTCACCAGGTGCCGCTTGATCAGCAGGCATGGGGTTGAAATCGGTTAATTTAGTGTCTTTTGGTAAAATGCCTTTGGCAATCATCCTAGGCAATACCCATTTGCGATAAGCATCATATCCATCGTCAAATTTGCCCTTGTATTTAGCAATATAATCTTTGGGAGCTTGGTGTGGCGCATGGTTGGCACCAGGACAATACCACATAAACCAAGGTTTAGAAGGA
>CAIZMD010000756.1 GCA_903933995.1 uncultured Bacteroidota bacterium | reverse complement strand
AAGAGTATGGCAACTGCGTAGGCTTAGAAGACTGGAAAAAAGCCAGCAACAACGTAGTTAAGAACTAGTATAGTAGTTAGCTTCAGCGAATTTTGCGAACAATCATTATTTGCGAACCTTCATCAACTGCGAACAATCTTCAGTTGCAATGATTTATGATTCAGATATTTCATTTTTGTGAATATTCAGGCATGCGAACATGCCGTTTCTGATGATTCATACTTATATATTTTGATTAATGCCCCATCCGTTCTAAGTCTTCAAATAAATTCTCAATACTTCAATTACTAATTAAAAATTTTACAGAGATCTTTTTTGATAAATACATTCAATAAAGGTTCTCACCTCTTTGATTCCCGGGTAGATGGGTATTGTTTTTGGACATTTTAAAACACCCCCAATTTTATACTCGTTCTAGTATAAAAACAGCCCTTCTATTTTATACTAGTTCTAGTATACTTTCTGGTAATTACCTACACAATAATTCATCAACCTTATATTATACTCGTTCTAGTATAATTCTCTATTACCTATCAGCAACAATAATGCATCATCTCTTTATTATACTCGTTCAAGTATAATTTTCTAATACATATCAGCTACTATAATTAAGCAGCCCTTTATTATACTAGTTCGTGTATAATATAGACACCTCGTTTTTATACTTGTTCTAGTATAAAATCAGCCCTTTTTCAAAACTCCGAAAAGTAGATACGGTTCGGCTGGCGGTTCGGTTGGCGGGTCATTCCAAAGAAAAGAGAAAATAAATTTGGCCAATTAGATGTATGTACATACATTTGTATTGTGAAATTGGAACAAGCCATACAAAGTACAAAATTTAAAAACGAAACCCACAAAGCCGGGTTGAATATTCTGTATACGGCTTGGTGGTTGAAGACCAGTTTTAGCCAGGCGCTAAAAGAATATGGTCTTACCCATGAGCAGTACAATGTGTTGCGCATTTTAAAAGGCAAGCACCCAGAACAAATGTGCGTACGCGATATTGCTTGCCGTATGATTGAGAAGAGTTCAAACGTACCAAGAATTGTAGACCGATTGGAAATCAAAAAACTGGTAAAGCGTTCTGTATCCAGTTTTGACAAAAGAGAGACCATGATCCAATTAACTGCGGCTGGTTTGTTATTATTAGAAGTAACAACCAAAAAGGCAGATGAGTTGTTTGATATTCAACTTTGTGTTACCGATGAGGAAGCCAAGCTATTGAATGAACTACTTGAAAAACTCAGGCAAAAAGAAGTTTAATATTTTTTTATACCAATACATGTATATACATCTAAATTAACATTATGAAAACCGTATTACATCTAGCAGCAACAAGGGGTCACGCCAATTTTGGTTGGTTAGACAGTTACCATAGTTTCAGTTTTGGCCATTACTATGATCCAGAGCGTGTACATTTTGGTGCACTCAGAGTCTTAAATGACGACACTGTAAGTGCTGGTATGGGTTTTGGCAAACACCCTCACGACAATATGGAAATTGTTTCCATTCCCTTGAGTGGAGACCTACACCACAAAGACAGCACTGGAAGGGATGAAATTATCCGTGAACACGATGTGCAAATTATGAGTGCAGGTAGTGGCATAGCTCATAGTGAGTATAATGCCAATAAGGACAAGGCTGTCAAATTTTTGCAAATCTGGGTAATGCCTAAAGAGCAAAATATTGAACCGCGATATGAACAAAAATCCTTCAAACCGGAAAATAGGGTGAACCAATTGTTGACAGTAGTAGCTCCTGATAATAAAGATGCAGTTTGGATTAACCAAGACGCTTGGTTCTCCTTGGGCAATTTTACCAAGGACTTCAGCACCAGCTATCAATTAAAAAAATCAGGCAACGGTGTTTACATTTTTGTACTAGAAGGAAATCTAGAAATCAATGGACAAAGCATTGCCACCCGAGACGGTCTTGGTATTTCAGAAATAGCAACCATAGACATCAAAGCCAGCACAAACGCACAAATAGTTTTAATAGAAATTCCAATGTCCCTAGCCTAAAAAACTCCCCTACCGCTTGCGGGAGGGCTGCCTATAAAATCCCCTACCGCTTGCGGGAGGGGTGCCCGAAGGGCGGGGTGGGGGCGGGGTGGGATTAAAATTAATATCATGAACAGAACAATCAAACATATTTCCTACGCTGCATCCATGGACATGGGAGGGTTTCCTATTAGGCAACCACTACCTACAGCAGCCATAGAAATGATAGATCCATTTTTACTCTTGCACCACGCTGAAGTAAAAGTGCCTAAGCATATTCCAGTAACAAAAGCTGGTGTTGGTCCGCATCCGCACAGAGGATTTTCTCCGGTGAGTTTTATTTTCAAAGGTGGCGTGCACCATAGAGACAGTAGGGGTAATGACAATGTAATTTATGCAGGCGGAACACAATGGATGAATGCGGGCATGGGTATTATTCATAGTGAAAGACCTCCTATTGATATTCATGAAATTGGCGGTGTACAAGAGTT
>CAIZMD010000755.1 GCA_903933995.1 uncultured Bacteroidota bacterium | reverse complement strand
TGGAAGTTTAAGCTATTGCTGTCATATTCAACCAGTTCATATGCAAACAACCAAAGAAATCAATGCACTCTTTACCTAGATAGATTATCCCGATGAGGAAGTCTATTCTACCGTTTCAGAAAAGCTGGTTGCTTATGGCAAGGGGATTATCCCTAATCTGGAACATTTATGGGAAACAACCTTAAATGATACTATTCAAGAAAGGATTGAAACCATTATTCATCGTTTACATTTTACAGACCTCACCCAAGATTTTACAGACTGGAGTAACAGTGCCTATCATGACTTGCTTTTAGGGGCTTTATTGGTTGCAAGGTTTCATTATCCTGATTTACAGAGCACACAGGCCTTACAAGAGATTGAAAAAATCAGAAGAAATGTATGGCTTGAATTAAATAATTTTTTAACACCGCTTGAACAGGCCAATGTATTAACCAGTATTTTGTACAAATACTATCGATTAAAAGGTGTTGAAATCAATTATGAACAGCCTGATGATTTTTGTATCCATAAAGTATTGGCGGCAAAAAAAGGAAATGCCATTACCAATGGGATTATCTACCAAGTGATGTGTGAATTATTAGACATCAACGCAAGAATCATCAATATTCCCAAACAAAGCATTATTGCCTTTTTTCATTCGGATTATGATTCCAGTTCAACCATTGGAAATCCTCAAGAATCCATTCATTTCTATATAGACAGTACTACCGGACAAGCTTTTTCACACAAGGATATAGAACAGTATTTTGTAAGAATTGGACAATCTCCACTCCCAGAGTATTTTAAACCAAAGAGTCATAAGGGGATTATCCAATTATTGATCAAAGAAACCGCCAAGTGTTTTACTTTGCCACACCAGCAATATAAACAAGCAGAATTAATGCAATTGCACGCATTACTTCAATAATTTGTTTCAGATAGTACAGATGCCTGGTTAAACCATCTTGGATAATTTTTATCATTGGTTTCTTATTTCATTCCTTTTTTGAACACATGGGCACAATAAAAGAGGGTCATTTACCGTCTTTATAACAATCAATTCCCCAATAGGATGACCATGACTGAAGTTCATTATACTTACTATGAAAGTCCTATAGGACTCTTGAAAATTGGGGGTACAGAACAATATATCTGTGAACTAAGTTTTGTAGATGAACCGGATCAAATGGTCTATGGAGAACCAGGTATTACAGAAGTCATGCACCAATGCACGGAAGAATTGATTGAGTTTTTTCATGGCAAAAGAAAACAGTTTTCTATACCCGTACACCAAGATGGAACCGATTTTCAAACCCGGGTTTGGAATGAACTATTGGCCATCCCCTATGGCAAAACCATTAGTTATATGGATTTAGCCAAAAAAATGGGAGATCCAAAAGTGATTCGTGCTGCCGCTAGTACCAATGGGAAAAACAAAATCTGCATTATTGTACCCTGTCATAGGGTTATTGGATCTGACCGTTCATTAACAGGATATTCTGGAGGTATGTGGCGAAAAAAATGGCTATTACAACTAGAATTCAAAATTGCACACGGGGTTCAAACCCTCTTCTAGCACCTTAACATTTTCCTAAAATAGCAGCCAGATGTTATTATATGGTTAGCTTTTCGCAAATTTGTACTCATTGAAAGATACAAAAATGCGATTCTCTCTTGCTTTAGCCATTATCCCTACCCTATTTTCAATTGAACAACTCTGTGCACAAGATGTACCAAGAGGCTGGCATTTATTGGATGAAACCCAAGACCAACATTATGGAATTAGCCTTTCAAAAGCCTATCAATTTCTAAAAGAGAAAAACAAGATTGCCAAACCGGTTATTGTTGCCATTTTGGATTCAGGAGTAGACACTGCTCATGAAGACCTAAAACCAAAGCTTTGGAGAAACCCAAGTGAAATTCCAGGCAATGGTATTGATGACGATGGCAACGGTTATATAGATGATGTATATGGTTGGAATTTTTTAGGAGGCAAAGATGGTAGAAATATCAAAAAATGTTCGGATGAACGTTCTAGAATTTACCATCGCTTTAAAGCACAATTCCTAGGAAAAGAAATAGATAGCAGTAGCGTTTCCGCTTCAGATTGGAGCAATTATCAAATCTGGAAAAAAGCCGCTGCTGAAATGAATTTTAGTACAGAAGAGCAAACCGAATTGCTATTTGTAGAAATTACAGCAAAAGCCCTTAAAAGGCATGATAAAGTATTGCGCAAAGAAATGGGCACAGAAGTGTTTACCACTGAAACCCTTGAAAAATTTGAACCACAAACCAAACTAGCCAAAGAAGCCAAACTGGGTTATTTAACCTGCATTAAAATGATGGGAATTGATGCAGATGAAAAAAACACCAATACCATTGAACAATTGGATGAGTATGTAGAAGGAAAAAAATCGGCCTTTGAGTCAAAAGAAAAAGTACCCTTTGATTATCGCGCGGATATTGTAAAGGATAATTATTTAAATTTTCAAGATAGGTATTACGGCAATGCCGATGTGATGGGACCAAGCCCCATGCACGGGACCCATGTTACTGGTATTATTGGCGCAGTTAGGAATAATGAACTTGGCGTAAATGGAGTAGCAGACAATGTTCAATTGATGATGGTGCGCGTAGTCCCTGATGGTGATGAATACGATAAAGATGTGGCGTTGGGTATTAGGTATGCTGTGGATAATGGTGCCAAAATTATCAACATGAGTTTTGGTAAATCTTTTTCTCCTGAAAAAGCATGGGTAGATAGTGCCATCCGTTATGCAGCAAGTAAAGACGTACTTATTGTTCATGCTGCAGGAAATGATGGTGTAGACAATGACGTAAAAGAAGTGTTTCCCAATCCCAGACAATGGAATTATAAGGCAGAAAACTTTATCAATATTGGCGCAAGTGGTGACCCTGCAACAACAGGATCTTTGGCAGCAGATTTTAGCAATTTTGGAAAAAACAATGTTGACGTTTTTGCCCCCGGGGTTAAGATCTTTTCTACTTTACCAGGAGGAAATGAATATGGCAATTTGAATGGAACCAGTATGTCTACCCCAGTAGTTTCAGGAATTGCGGCAATCATACGCTCTAATTATCCAGAACTGACGGCGGTGCAGGTGAAACAGATTATCGAGACTTCAGTTTCCATTCCTGACAGTAGTTTACCCAATTTCAAACCAGGATCACAAAGAGAACCCATTGCCTTTAGCAATTTGAGTAAAACTGGAGGAATCGTCAATGCTTATCAATCCATTAGCTTGGCTGATCAAACAAAACCAATCAAAAAAGAGATTCTAAAACCCCTTAACAAAACAACTAAATCCATCAAATAATGCCTAGACCATTAGCCGGAGACTTTGGCGCATTTTATCAGGGATATGCAGACTTGGCAACAGGTGAATCTGTTGCTGCCCTATTAGCCACTCATCCAACCAGTATAGCTGCATATATCAGTGCTATACCGGAGGATAAAGCCAATTACGCCTACGTTGAAGGCAAGTGGACCATCAAAGAAATGGTACAACACTTGATTGATACAGAAAGAATCTTTGCCTACAGAGCGCTGAGAATATCTAGAAAAGATACCACTCCCTTACCCGGATTTGATGAAAACCATTATGCCCAACATGCACCTGTAGCA
>CAIZMD010000754.1 GCA_903933995.1 uncultured Bacteroidota bacterium | reverse complement strand
ATGTAGAGCCAGGATATTATACTGCCATAGAAAAATTGTTTCAAGACTTTCCTGAAGCTGGTGCTGCTTGCACTGACTGGTATTATGTTACAGATGATGGCAAAAGACTTTGGAACAATGAGATGATTGATACCGAGCGTGGTATTCTCAAAAATTGGTTACAGCGCATTGCAGTTAGACAATATTTAGAACCTCCTGCCATGGTGGTTAAGCGCAGCACTTATGAAGACCTTGGTGCTTTCTATGGGGTTCATTGTGCAGAAGACTGGGTCATGTGGGTGCGCATTGCCAGCAAATATCCAGTGGCATATATTCCTGAAGTGTTGGCTAAATATCGTATTCATCCGCAAAACATTACTTCTGCTTCTTTTAAAAATGGCAATAATTTCCGCGACCTCATGAAAGCCATTCAGATGAACATGTTGTATTTGCCTGTTGGCGATAGAAAAAAAGCAGAGAAAGCATCGCGTAAAAACTTTGCATACTATTTTGCGCACTTGGCACATAATAAGTATCATCAAAACGGTGATACAGAAATGGCTAAAATTATTGCGAAAGATGCCCTGAAATTTCAATGGAGCACTATGGCAATTAAGAAAGCATTACTACTTTACTTCAAGATTCTTATTAGGTATAAGCAATAAAATAAAGCTGCATGAAATCAAGCAATGCATTAGTTGGTGTTAAGACAACCAAACAATTTCTGATCTTGATTCTGTTGGCATTTTTTTCAAGCTATAGCATCGCGCAGCAAAAAACTGCAGTAGTTAAGACAGCACCCGCTGTGTTGCAAGATTTTATGGACCAACGTTTTGGTATGTTTATCCACTGGGGTCCTGTAAATCTGCGTGGCACTGAAATTGGTTGGAGCAGGGGTAATGGCGTAGACACCGCCGACTACGATAACTTATACAAAGAGTTTAATCCAGTTTTATTTAATGCAGAAGCTTGGGTATTGGCTGCCAAGAATGCGGGCATGAAATACTTGACCATTACTGCCAAACACCATGATGGTTTTTGTTTGTGGCCCAGTAAGTTCACGGATTATGATATCATGTCATCGCCTTACAAAAAAGATATTCTGGATGAGTTGAGTAAAGCCTGTTTGAAACATGGTATTAAGTTCTGTGTATACTTTACCCTTTTGGATTGGCATGATCCACTTTATCCTATAAGCAATATTCCTAATGCTGGTCTCAAATCTACTGGCGATATGCGCAAATTAGTAGACAAGATCAAGGGTCAATTAACAGAGATTGTAAAAGGCTATCATCCATATATGTTGTGGTTTGATGGTAATTGGGAAGCACCTTGGACCTTGCCCATGGGTCAAGAAATATACGCGCATTTAAAACAATTAGATCCCAAGGTAATTGTCAACAATCGGCTTGGCAAAGGCACGCATAAAATCATGAATGACCAAACGGTGGGTGACTATGCCACGCCCGAACAATATATTGGTGAAATCAATATGAAAGATCCTTGGGAATCTTGCATTACTATTTGCAATCAATGGGCCTGGAAACCCAATGACAAAATGAAAACATTAAAAGAATCCTTGCACACCCTTGCTGGTACTGCTGGTGGCAATGGCAATTTGTTGTACAATGTTGGGCCAATGGCCGATGGTAGAATAGAACAACGCCAAATTAAGATGCTCTCAGAAATGGGTAAATGGTTATCGCAATATGGTGCGTCTATTTATGGTACCCGCGGTGGTCCTTACTTGCCTAGCAAGGATTTGGTAGCCACCAGAAAGGGTAGTAAAGTTTACAT
>CAIZMD010000753.1 GCA_903933995.1 uncultured Bacteroidota bacterium | reverse complement strand
TTAACAAAAACCAATTTAAAGGCCGTTTAAACAGTCCTTGGGTTACTTTTTTTGGCTGGGCAGCATTAATAGATATTGAATTGTCTATTTTTAAGCAGTGAAACCATTTTTACCATATCATCGTATCCTTTTGATCTTGCTCCTGTCTGGGGCAGTTCAACAAATTAAAGCACAGGAACAACCCGTTGGGCATGGCCCATTGGATACGGTAAAAGTATATGCTTTTGTTACTCCTGAAGGTGATACCATTGGTCAAAGCTATTTACCCAATGTATTGGTCTATGCAAAGTTAACTGGACAATGGAAAAAGTATTGGGCAGACTGGACTCGATTACGCAATGCAGTCTATGTTACTTACCCTTATGCAAAAGCTGCTGGTAGAATCATGAATGATATCAATGCTAGACTAGTTAACGTAACGGATAAAAAAGAACGCAGAAAGATTATACATAGTCGTGAAAAGGAATTGAAGAAAGAATTCACGGAAAAATTGACACAGTTATCTGTTTATCAAGGAAAGGTTTTGATGAAATTGATTTACCGAGAAACGGGTAATAACTGTTATGAAATTATAGAAGACTATAAAGGATTTATCAACGCAGCATTTTGGCAAACCCTAGCAGTGTTATTTGGTAGTAATTTGAAACAGAAATACGAACCCAAAGGTAAAGACGCTGATATGGAGAAGATTGTAATAGACGTTGAAAGAATGTACGGATACCGCAGTTAAATCAACTTAGTCAGTCTTTGAGCAAAATCATCCCTTCCAATCATCTGAGCACCCAAACTTTCTAAATGGGCTGTGTACACTTGGCAGTCTATTAATTCAACCCCTTCTTCTTTGAGCAATTGTACAAAATGAATAAAGGCAAATTTGCTGGCATTTGATGATTTGGCAAACATACTTTCTCCAAAAAATACCTTTCCCATTTTAATACCATACAAACCGCCCACTAATTGACCATCCAACCAAGTCTCTGCCGAAACCGCAAATCCCAAACCATGTAATTCATTAAAGGATTGTTCTAATTCTGGTGTAATCCAAGTGCCATCTTGGCCATCTCTTTTTTGGTTCTTACAATTGGCAATTACTTGGTCAAAAGCAGTGTTTACGCTAAAGCGATACTCGCCTTTTTTAAATACCTGTTCCATGCTTTTGCTCACTTTCAAATTTTCAGGGAATAAAACAAAACGAGGATCAGGACTCCACCATAAAGGAACTGGCCCATCAAACCATGGAAAAATCCCGTGCTTATAGGCAATTAAAAGCCTATCAATACTTAAGTCACCGCCAATGGCTAGTAACCCCTCCTCATCAGCTTCTGAAAGTGGAGGAAACCATAAACTATTATCAAGTGTGAACAAAGGCATGTGGGGATGTTTGTTCTGAGTATGAATATAACCTTTTAGGCAATCACTTCAATGGTTGCACCAATACCACGATCAGTAATGGCATCGCACATGGGTTTCAATGTGTCATAGTCCCCATTTTTAACCGCATATTTACCCTTGTTATGGATAATCATAGCACATTGTTCAGCCTGTTCCAAGTCATGACCGCAAACCTCCATCAAGGTTTCTATTACCCAATCAAAACTATTGACTTCATCATTCCATACAATCAGGGAATAAGAAGGCGTTAATTGGGTTAAAACTCCAACGTCTGAATCTTCTCTGGGTTGTGCGGCTTCTTGTTGTCCAAATAAGTGCATGTAGCAAAGTTAAAATATAAACTTTCAAAGGAAAATGCTTCCTACTGAATTATGGATAAAAAAAACAAGTGATTAGAAGTATCCACAAAAAAATAACCTCAAGATAAATCCTGAGGTTAGTTTGTGGGAGCACACGGGTTCGAACCGCGGACCCTCTGCTTGTAAGGCAGATGCTCTAAACCAGCTGAGCTATGCTCCCTTTGTTTGTTTGGGAGTGCAAAAATAAGGGATGGATATTTATCACCAAATTTATTTTTGACTTTTTTTAAAAAAGATCAATTTAATTGAAGTGCTGGGAACCTATAATGTTGACTATCGTATACAAATAGTTCTTCAATTTCATAGGACCAATATTTGTATAAAGGAGATTTTGCCAAGCATTTATCGGCCTCAGCCTTATTTTCACAATTCATGGTAATCCAACAGGTCTGGCTTTCCATGCTCACTGCATAGCTATCTATTACAGACTTGTTCATAAGATAGTTGATATAGGTTCTGTGGGGTGGAACCAATTGCATGAATTGTTCATCCATGGTAAACTTGATGATCGCCTGAAACTTTTTCATCTAATACTGTTTTACGCAATTAGGGTATACAAGATTCGTGCAGCAAATTTTCTAATGGCAATCTGTCAATAAATCCCTTTAAAATCGGAAACTATTGCAGGCGTTCAATCGTCATTTAAATATAACATGAAAACAATTGTATTCTTAGCTGTTTCCAACTTTTTTATCAAGATTCCCCACAAAGGGACCATGGACCAGAATTAGTTGAATACCAATTTGGCAAGTTTACCATTTCCGCCAGCCAAAAAGACAGCATTCCCTTTAGCCGCTTTTTGAACCACATGAAAACTTTCTTTAGAGATATTCACCCAATTAAGCCCCCCATCATAGGAAAGATCTACTCCAGAAGTACCACAAGCCACAAGCGTAGATTTAGTTATATAAATAACGCAGGATTTATACCCATGAGGATTGATTTGTGGTACGCGCATGTTTTTTCCACCTTGATCAAACAAAACTGCATTCCCTGTTTTAATGGTATCTCTTGAAAAATCGCCACCCACAATAATCCCATTCCCTTTGGTATCCATGACCAGAGAATTGGCACCCGTAGATTCTTTATCCACTAATAAGGGTAGATCCCAGATCTTGTTTTCATAAAACAGCCTTGACTTTTTTCCACCAGTAGCAAATACTATTTCCTTGCCCCGATGCACCAAATTGGTTCCTGATGAGGCAAAAAAAGCTTCTCCATCAGTAGCCGTTAAATCATGTTTGGAAATCAAAGG
>CAIZMD010000752.1 GCA_903933995.1 uncultured Bacteroidota bacterium | reverse complement strand
TGGTTCATGTGACTATTTTAGGTGTTCAAAGATAAGGGGGTATGCTTAAAAAAACTACCAAGCGTTAACATGGTTTACTACCTTTGTACTATGCGTCCCTTATCTTTTGTTTTGGCCCTTATTTTATTGCTATCAGCATGTAGTAAATCTGGTGGAACTGATCCTATTGTAGACCCTGTTCCGCCCCTACCACCAACACCCAGCCCCAATGCCAATTTTATTAGGGGTTTAGACCTTTCTTTTAGCCCAGAAATTTTAACTGCGGGTACCAAATTTTATGTTGCTGGACAGCAGGCCGATTTATTACAAATCTGCAAAGACAAAGGGATCAATACCATTAGACTTAGACTTTGGCATAGCCCAAGCTCTTCCAATTCAAGTTTAAAAGAAGTGGTGGATTTTTCTAAAACCCTTGCTGCAAAAGGATTTGGTATTTGGTTAGACATTCATTATTCTGACTCCTGGGCTGATCCTGGCAATCAAAACAAACCCGCTGCTTGGAAAAATGCAACTGGCACCGTGCTCAAAGATTCGGTGTATCAATATACTACTAAGGTCATGTCTGCTTTTAAAACGGCAGGAGTGAGTTTGAAAATAGTTCAGATTGGGAATGAAACCAATGCTGGTTTTCTGTGGAATGATGCAAGGGTGGGTGGTACTTATGATAACAACTGGGCTAACTATGCTTTATTGGTTAAAGAAGGGCTACGTGCTGTAAAAGAAGCGGATGCCAATACCAAGACCATGTTGCATTTTGCAGGGATTGATGGCGCCGAATGGTATTATAATAACTTGGCTTTACAAGCTGTTTCCTATGACTATATTGGTCTTTCCTTTTATCCTATTTGGCATGGTAAAAGTTTGGATGCATTAGGTACAGGTTTAACTAATTTGATCAGCAAATTTCAAAAACCGATAGTCATTGCAGAAACTTCTTACCCCTTTACACTTGGTTGGAATGACTATACCAATAATGTTTGGGGATTGGCCAATCAGTTGATTCCCGAATACGCCGCATCGCCCGAAGGGCAACAAGCTTTTACCAAGGCACTGATGGATGTATTGAAAAAATTACCCCAACAACAGGGAATGGGTCTTTGTTGGTGGGCACCTGAATGGGTAGCGTTTAAAGGCCCTACAGCAACCAATGGTTCCAGCATGGAAAACTTGACCCTGTTTGACTTTAGCAACAATGCCCTTCCTGCATTGACTAGTCTGGGTAGCTACTAAAAAAGCCATCCTTTTCAGAATGGCTTTTCAAATATTGGTAGAATCTTATTTTTTTACTTTTACTGGAAACTTGTGAAACATATTGGGTATGACCAATTGAACAGTTGATTTAATATCCATTAAACTTGACTCTTCTTTTCTAGCTTGAGCCGTGCTTCTCCACACCACTTCATTGGTTTTGCGATCAATCATATCAATCACCATGGTACCATCACGGAAAGATTCCAATTGGGCACTTCCATTGTATACTTCGGGTCTATTATCAGAACTAAAATAATAGATCTTAGGTTGGTTGGGCATATTAG
>CAIZMD010000751.1 GCA_903933995.1 uncultured Bacteroidota bacterium | reverse complement strand
CATACAGTCCAGTGCCTTGATTAAAATACTGGCGAATATTATGAGCCATGTCACTTACAGTATTAAAATATAATTATCTAAAATAATGATATAGTATGGCCTTGTAAGAAATATTTGCATCCTAAAATAATGGCTGCTCCAAGTTTGAAGAGGTATTCGGCAATCTTTTTGAGATAGGCTCCGTTGCCCATTTCTTTCATTCGTACTTTTTCTCCACGCCCCATACCAGAAGCTACACGATAAAGGTATTCAGGTGTAAGTTTGGAAACTTCTACCACGTGTTGCACTGCAATGGCTGGGTCATAATAGATGACACGGCCAAGGGCTTTTAGTCGCATAAAAAAGTCCTTTCCTTCACCTCCAATCCGCAAAGTACCAACTACACCTGGAAGGGCAGTGTTAAAGCCTTTAATAGCATCAAAATCCGTTTTCCGAATAATCATATTGGATTCTAGGGGATACTTATTGGGACTAAAGACCGCTACCGTTGGACTATAATCAAAATTCCCCACCATACTAGAAACATAATAACTCATCCAAGCTGGTTCTGCAGGAATATATTTTGGAATAATCTTTCCGCCCAATCCACCAGCATCTGAGTGAGATCCAAAAAATTTGACAATGCGTTCTAGATAATCTTTTCCCGCTACAGCGTCATCATCCATAAAACAAAGTAACCCTCCCTTGGCCAATGCAGCACCTGTATTGCGTGCAAAAGAGGCACCTTGTTTGGCCTCGTTTAAAAAATGAAATTGATAATCAGGATGAGCCGATAAATAATCCAAACAAACCTTTTGGGTGTCATCCGTAGAATTGTTGTTGACAATGATTACTTCAAAAGCATGTTTGTCTAGGGTTTGATTGACCAAACTCTCCATGGCATCCCGAATATAGGCGGCCCTATTATAGGTGCAAATCACAACCGATATGGAAATAGCCTCCTGACTCATGACTGCAAAGATAAAATGGCTTTGTCAACAATATGCTTCCAGTTAAAATCTTGGTAGAAAGCTTGGGGTGTTTGATTTTTTGAAGGCAATTCCAATTGCATCATGGCTGTTGTAAAAGCATCCCAGTCATAGTCTGGTACCAACTGTAATTTTTCACCACAATAGGGGGCTTCAATTCCTTTTGCACCCGAAACCACAGAAATAATGTCTTGATTATTTGCTAGGGCTTCTACCAATTTTGTTTTAACACCACTACCCAGTGTAACGGGATTGATAAAGCAATCTGTTCCTTTATAGAAGACAGATATATCTGGAACAAAACCGGCCAAAATAATTTGTGGATGTCTTTCTAATTCCTTTTTCCATTGTTCAGCAATCCTATTGCCGCAAATAAAAATGCGATATCCTTTTTGTAATTTGTCTAATCTGGGCAATAACTCTGAAACAATAATGCGCAGTGCATCGGTATTAGGAATATAATCCAATGTGCCATTGAATAAAAAAAGCCTTGTTTGAGGATGCAATTGAAACTGGTCTAACAAGATTTGTCTTTGCTGATGTTTTTCAATCAAACTAGGTGCATTCAAAACATCAACCCCATAATTTAATACCGTACAGCAATGACTTGGAATATTCCATGTTGCTTGCATCCAAGCCGCATCATTGGGAGAAGTAAACCAGACTTGGTTGGCTGATTTACAAATCCAGCGTTCGTAGAAATAGTAGATCCGCCACCATTTTCTATGCATATCTCTAAAGCGATAGGCTTCTATATTGTGTACCCTTAAGATTAGATCCACTTTGCAAAATAAACGCAATAACCAACCCAGCCACCCAAAATAGCTATGTTCAATAATAAGGTATTCAATTTGTTGAGTCTGAATGGTTTTCTTTAAACGCCAAAAATAACGCAGGTTGTAAAACCCTTTCCAGTGATTATACAAATAATTGTCTGCGTCTAACTGATTGGCAAAAGCCAAATCATTGTCGCTAGAAACTACCAGTTTCAAATTTGACAATGTTTGCAGCTCTTCATAAAAAGCTGCAACACATTTCTGCCCGCCCATGAGCGCTGGGAACACCCGGTAAGATACCAGGGCCAGTATGCTGGGCTTCTTATCCATTATACCGTTTTGGTGCTTGGTTTTCTAAATCCAGCTGCAATAGCTGCTAAAACCAATAACCAAATAATGGCAGTAGAACCAATAGCAGCTTTGTTACTATTATAGTAGCTAGCTGGTTTGAATTCAAAAACAATTTTATGAGATCCAGCTGGAATAGGTAACCCACGCAACACATAATTGGTTTGTACAATGGTTGTTTCTTTCCCGTCTACAAAGGCTTTCCAGCCCTTGTCATAATAGATCTCACTAAAGACCGCAAACTGGTTGCTTGCAGCATTGGAAGCGTATTCAACAAGGTCATTATCGTTTTTAACCAAACGAATAGTAGCGCTGCTATCTGCTACCGGTTCAAAAGCAATATCTTTTTTGGAACCCCTTTCTATAATGGCAGTATCCTTTGGATTAAATTGGTCCATGGCGCGCATAACACCAATGGGCTTGTCTGCGTATTGGATATGTTTTACAAACCAAACATTACCCAAAGCTTCTTGATTAACTTGAAGAGCCGGTTGTCCATTTTGTGGATTTTGAACAATGGCGTATTTCATGTTCAGCATGTCTAAGACCGCTTTGTTCAAGGGTTGTTTCTTGAGTTGGAAATTAAGCAAGTCTTCTACAATGCTTAATTTAACTGGACTATAGCCACCAATATCTCGGTGGTGATAGGCCGTAGTGGCATCATTAAAAGAACTTACAGTAGTATTGAATACCCTTGGATGACTACTGTCTTTCATGATTTCCAAGTCAACAGGACTTGGTTTAAAATTAGATTCGTTATAAGTTTCTTCGTCTTGAAAATTGTTCTCATTCAAATAACGTCTACCAACTGCAAGCAAATCAATAGAGCTGATCAAGACCAATCCTGCTAAAACATAATTGAGCTTAATTTTTTCTGTGAGATAGAGATACAGAATGACCATCGCGCCAGCAATCAAAACCAAACTCCTGATGAGGTCATTGGAGAACAATGATTTTCTATCTGCAATTAAGAGGTTGTAAAAAGTATTTGTGTCTTCTTGGCTACCCCTGAAAATCTGACCCAGCATGCCTTTGATGCCATCGTCATTGGCACCAACATAGCTAAAGCTGAGATAGAGTAATCCAGCCAAAACAAAAATGCCACCTGTGATATAGGCAGATAGTTTGAGTTTTTCTAAAGCAGCTTTCTTGTCTTTTTCTACAAACAACAATTGTTGCATGGCCATTACACCCAATAATGGGAAGAGTAATTGTGGCAGAATTAGGATAATACTTGGTGCGCGGAATTTGTTATAAAGTGGTAAGTGATTAAATACAAATTCATTGAAACTGGCAAAATTGCTTCCCCAACTAAATACTACCGCAATGGCACAAACTGCCAGAATCCACCAGCGATGCCATGTTTTTAAATAGACCATACCAAAGATGAATAGGAAGCAAATGACTGCACCTAGATAAACCGGGCCAGATGTCATGGGTTGTGGTCCCCAATAGGTTCCCATATAAGCTG
>CAIZMD010000750.1 GCA_903933995.1 uncultured Bacteroidota bacterium | reverse complement strand
CCTGACCCATATCATAGGAATTGGTAGGGATTAGGTTTAATATGCAGTCTGAACAGAACTGTTCCTATGCAAGATCCCAATCCCATTACCGGACTCACCCAAGAGCAGGTTACTGCCTCTAGAACTACTCATGGTAGTAATACCCTAGCATTTAAAAAAGAAAATGGCTTTTGGGAGGCGTTGAAGACCCTTGCCAAAGAACCCATGGTGGTTTTATTGTTAGCGGCCTCGGTTTTATATTTCATCAGCGGCAAGACGGGCGATGGTATTTTTTTAGGATGTGCCATTGTGCTAGTAGCCGCCATTTCTTTGTACCAAGACTCTAGAAGTAGGAATGCCCTAGAAAAATTAAAAAACTTTACAGAACCTAGAGCCAAGGTTGTCCGGGATGGTCAAACCATTGAAATCAATACCGACGAACTAGTAGTAGATGATTGCATGGTGGTGGAAGAAGGAAGTAGTATACCAGCCGATGGTTGTATTATTCAATCCAATGACTTTTCTGTAAATGAATCAATCTTAACCGGAGAATCCTTTGCCGTTTTTAAAGACGCAACAAAAGAAGACAATTTGGTATATGGGGGCACCCAAGTAGCCAGTGGATTAGCCATTGCAAGGATTACTGCTATTGGCAATGAAACTAAATTGGGTAAGATTGGAAAGAGTTTAGAATCCATTCAAGAAGAGAAGACTCCTTTAGAAAAACAGATTGCCAATTTTGTACAAAAGATGGTGATTGCTGGAGCAGTAATCTTTCTCATTGTTTGGTTCATCAATTATACCCATTCAAAAGACGTTTTAGATAGCTTACTCAAAGCCTTAACACTGGCCATGAGTATCTTGCCAGAAGAAATTCCTGTTGCATTTACCACATTTATGGCATTGGGTGCTTGGCGCTTAATGCAAATGGGCATCATAGTCAAACAAATGAAAACGGTAGAAACCCTGGGTTCTGCTACGGTAATTTGTACTGACAAAACGGGGACTATCACCCAAAACAAAATGAGTTTGGCCGGGCTTTATTGTTTTAGTGAAGCAGCAACTTATTTGGGTACCAATGAGATTGGCCAAAACGGGAAGGACTTGATACGAACTGCTATGTGGGCAAGCGAGCCCATACCATTTGATCCTATGGAAATAGCCTTACACCAACGCTATCAAGAACTTTTTTCAATAGACCAACGAACTGAATTCAGCATGAAGCATGAGTATCCTTTGGAGGGAAAGCCTCCCATGATGACCCATGTGTTTGAAAATAGAATCGGTAATAGAATTATCGCCGCCAAAGGAGCGCCTGAAGCTATTATTGCTGTAGCTCATTTGGATGATGCAAGTAAAGCAACAGTGGAAGCTGCCATTTTAAATCTTACAAAAGAAGGATATCGTGTACTGGGGGTTGCCCAATCAAATTTTTCTGAACAAAGCTTTCCGGAAAAGCAACAATCCCTCCCCTTTGTTTTTATAGGCTTGGTAGCATTTTATGACCCTCCCAAGTCAAATATTTCTGAAACACTGGCACATTTTTATAAGGCAGGCATTGATGTAAAAATTGTAACTGGAGATAATGCTGCTACTAGCTTGTCTATTGCCAAACAAATTGGGTTCAAAGGGGCTGACCAGGAAATTAGTGGGGATCATTTAATGAAATTAACCGATGCTGATTTAGAAAAACAAGTGATGAATACCCAAGTCTTTACACGCATGTTCCCAGAAGCCAAACTGCGCATCATCAATGCCTTAAAAGCAAGTGGCCAAATTGTTGCCATGACTGGCGATGGCGTCAATGATGGTCCTGCACTAAAAGCAGCACATATAGGAATAGCCATGGGCAAGAAGGGAACTGAAATTGCCAAACAAGCTGCTTCACTGATTTTAGTAGAAGACGATCTTGGAAAGATGGTAGACGCCATTGCTATGGGTAGGCGTATTTATACCAATTTGAAAAAAGCTATTCAATATATTATCTCTATCCATATTCCTATTGTGCTCACCGTTTTTTTACCCTTAGCACTGGGTTGGATCTATCCCAATATCTTCTCACCAGTACATATCATTTTCTTAGAATTAATTATGGGACCAACCTGTTCTATCATCTATGAAAATGAACCCATGGAACAACATAGCATGTCTGAAATGCCAAGAGAAATGAGTAATACTTTCTTTAATTGGAAGGAGCTAACTACCAGCATAATTCAAGGATTGATGATTACCGCTGGATGTATGTTTACTTATTTGTGGGCTGTTAAAAATGGAGCTGATGAACCTAGTACAAGAACCTTGGTCTTTATAACTTTAATCAGTGCAAACATTTTTTTAACGCTTGTAAATAGATCCTTTTACGATTCCATTATTACAACGCTTGGATTCAAAAACAATTTGGTTATTTGGATCATTGGTATCACCATTGCAATAACTGCTGCGCTCATTTATATTCCCGTTTTTAGTCAATTTTTTGAATTCAAAATCATGGATAGTGGAAATACATTACTAGCCATATTGATTGGCTTTATTTCTGTTATTTGGTTTGAACTTGTTAAGTTATATCAACGTTTAAACAAT
>CAIZMD010000749.1 GCA_903933995.1 uncultured Bacteroidota bacterium | reverse complement strand
CCCACACTAGCAGCCATTAAAGACAGTTTACAATTCTAAGCAATAAATAGTACCATTATGAAAGGCATCATCTTAGCAGGCGGATCAGGAACCAGGTTATATCCCATTACAAGGGGCATCAGCAAACAATTGATGCCAGTTTATGACAAACCCATGATCTTCTATCCACTGTCTATTTTAATGCTAGCTGGGATCCAAGAAATCTTGATCATTACTACTCCAGAGGACTCTCCACAGTTTCAGCGCCTGCTGGGCGATGGTAAGGACCTAGGTTGCCGTTTTGAATATGCGGTGCAAGAAGTTCCTAATGGATTGGCCCAAGCATTTGTGATTGGGGCAGACTTTATTGGCAATGACAAAGTGGCCCTGATTTTGGGGGATAATATTTTCTATGGTGCGGGATTTGGTAAACTGGTAGAATCCTTTAATAATGTGGAAGGTGCAGCTGTATTTGCTTACGAAGTGCATGACCCTGAAAGATATGGGGTAGTGGAATTTGATGAGAACAATATTGCGGTTTCTATTGAAGAAAAACCCAAGGAACCCAAATCCAATTTTGCAGTACCGGGACTTTATTTCTATGATAATACGGTAGTGGAGATTGCTAAAAATATCCAACCATCGCCCCGCGGCGAATACGAGATCACTGACGTGAATAGGGTATACCTTGAACAGGGAAAACTCAGCGTTGGGGTCATGAGCCGTGGAACTGCTTGGTTGGACACCGGTACTTTTGACAGCTTTGCCGATGCATGTGAGTTTGTTCGCGTGATTGAAAAACGCCAGAGTCAGAAGATTGGTTGTATTGAAGAAATTGCCTACCGCAAGGGATTTATTAACCGTGACCAATTGCTCCATATTGCCGATAAATACGCCAAGAGCGGTTATGGTGAGTACCTCAGAAGGCTGAAAAAATAGGCTTCCAGCTTAAATTTTGCTCAAAATCAAGGAAAATCTGTGAAAGTTGATGTTTTTAGCTCAAAAGTTTAAACAAAATGGCTTTATTCGTGTAATACTATCATGCACGCATTTACCATCAAGGATTTAGAGAACCTTTCAGGGATCAAAGCCCATACTATTCGTATTTGGGAACAGCGCTATTCTTTTTTGAATCCCAGCCGTACGGATACCAATATCCGCTATTACAGCAATGATGAGCTCAAGACTGTCTTGAATATTGCGCTCTTGAACAAATACGGGTTCAAGATTTCTCATATAGATAGAATGTCTACTATAGAGATCAAGGAAAAGATTCTTTCCCTGTCTCAAATGGAAGCCCAACAGGAGCGGATCATCAATGAAATGATTCATTGCATGGTGGATATGAATATGGAATCCTTTGAAAAACTCTTGGATGAAAATGTAAGCTTACGCGGCATTGAAAAAACCATTACCCAACTGATTTTTCCTTTTATGGAAAGAATTGGTATACTCTGGTTAACCAACCATATTAACCCAGCTCAGGAACATTTAGTCACCAATATCATCCGTCAAAAACTGATTGTGGGTATTGATGGCATTCATACCCTGCTCAATAGCAAATCCTTGATCCTACTGTTTTTGCCTGAAGGCGAACACCATGAATTAGGTTTGTTATTTGTCTACTATTTAATGAAAAGAAGGGGTGTAAAAGTGATTTATTTGGGTAGTAATGTGCCCGTTAAAGACATGGACTATGTGGCCAAACTCAAAAAGCCAGACGCCATTTTTACCCACCTAACTTCTGTAGCCAATCACTTCAGTTTTGAGAAATTCCTCAACAATGTGCAAGCTAAAGTGCCTGAAATTCCTTTAGTGATCTCTGGTCAAATTACCCAAGCTTACAAGAAGAAAGCGCCACAGAACACTCAGTTCAAGAAAACACTTTCTGAAGTGATGGATTATATTGGAATGATTGATTAAAATCAAGACAAACTCCTCTTTTATTATCATTTTCAAGCAAAATCGGACATATAAGCATTTATTTGCTTGTTAAAGAAATTGAAAATCTTTGTTTTACTTTTTAACAGTAAATATTAAACAAAAAAATTAGGATTTTCGAAATCTTTGTTTAGCTTTACTACGTACTTAGTTAAACAAATTATATGGCAAGCGCAGATTTTGATCAAATGTTGTTGAAGAATACGGAATTTCTCCGTCCTTTTGCCTTTACCCTAACCAGGGACAATGAAGCGGCTAAGGATTTGGTTCAGGAAACTTTGTTTAGGGCCCTAGCCAATAAAGAGAAATACCATATTGGTACCAATATTAAAGCGTGGATGTATACCATCATGCGCAATATCTTTATCAATAACTACAGACGTAAGTCTAAGCAACAAACCATTTTTGATAATAGCACCAATGATTTTTTATTAGATACCAACCAAGGTGCGGTGTCCAATGAAGCCATTGCTAAGTTGAACATGAAAGAAGTGCAGGAAGCCATTCACCAATTACCAGAGATCTTCCGCAATCCTTTTTTATTGTATTTTGATGGTTTTAAATACCATGAAATTGCCGATATGTTGCACGAGCCTTTGGGCACTATCAAGAGCCGAATTCACTTTGCTAGAAAACTCTTGAAATCACAAATTGAACGTCACTAATTAGACGTAACTTAACAGTCACTAGTCTCAACTTCTTGGAAAAAAAAATCATAGTCATCGGTGCTGGCTTTGCGGGTTTGTCCGCGGCATCATTCTTGGCCAAAGCTGGTCATGATGTAACTGTATTGGAAAAACACAACCAACCCGGTGGTAGGGCTAGGCAATTCAAAGTTGAAGGTTTCACTTTTGATATGGGGCCAAGTTGGTACTGGATGCCCGATGTGTTTGAACGCTATTTCAAACAGTTTGGGAAAAATGTATCTGACTATTACAAACTAGAAAGACTAGACCCTTCTTATAGGATTTATTGGAACGATGGTCCTGTTGAT
>CAIZMD010000748.1 GCA_903933995.1 uncultured Bacteroidota bacterium | reverse complement strand
AAGAAAAAAACAATAGAGGCTGTTCCACAAAAGCCCAATATTATTTTCATCATGGCAGATGATATGGGCTATTCTGATATTGGTTGTTATGGAAGTGAAATTCAAACCCCCAATTTAGATTTGTTAGCAGCTAATGGTGTAAAGCTTAGAAGTTTTTATAACAATGCTAGGTGCTGCCCTACAAGAGCATCGCTATTAACTGGACAATACCCACATACAGTTGGTATGGGTAATATGGTTAGCATGCCCAAAGCACCCATTCAAAAAGGCAGTTATCAGGGATTTTTAAATGATCAATATCCCACTATTGCAGAAAGCTTACAGCAAGCGGGTTATAATACCTATATGTCTGGAAAATGGCATGTGGGAGAGCGCCAAGAGCACTGGCCATTGAAAAGAGGATTTGAACATTATTTTGGATTGATTTCTGGTGCCAATAGTTTTTATGAAATTATTCCTCAGGAATTAGGTAAGAGACATGTTGTGGAAGACAATCAAGATTATCCCATTCCTTCAAAGGGATTCTATATGACCGATGCTTTTACGGATCATGCCATTCAATACCTGAATCAACAACAGGCAACAAAAGCCAAAAATCCTTTCTTTTTATACCTGGCTTATACAGCGCCACATTTTCCCTTACATGCACTGGAAGAAGATATTGTTAAGTATGAAAAACTATATGAGCAGGGTTGGGATATCACTAGAAAAAACAGGTATCAGAAAATGAACCAACTAGGGTTGGTTGACAAGCGTTATCAATTAACAGAAAAACCAGCCGATATTCCTGATTGGGAAAATACAACAGACAAAAAAACATGGGTTAGGAAAATGGCAGTGTATGCAGCCATGATTGATAGAATGGATCAAAATATTGGCAAGCTGATTCAAACATTGAAGAAGAATGGACAGTACAATAATACCATGATTGTTTTTCTATCTGATAATGGGGGATGCGCTGAAAACGTGAGTGGCCGTAATTTCAATGATAGCACAAAAAAAATTGGTGAAAAAGGTTCTTATGTAACCTATGATTATCCCTGGGCCAATGTGTCGAATACACCCTTTAAAAAGTACAAACGCTATATGCACGAAGGCGGGATGATTACACCTTTTATCATTCAATGGCCCAATGGCATCAAACCAAGCCAACCATATTCCAATCAAATTGGTCATGTGATTGATCTATTGCCTACTGCTTTAGAATTGGCTGGGGTAAACGCTAAAGAGTTACCTGGGCAGAGTTTAAGTTATTTATGGAACGGCAAATCAGTTGCTCCAAGAACCTATTGTTGGGAACATGAAGGCAATCAAGCCATTCGCCAAGGCGATTGGAAACTAGTAAAAGACCAGGAAGACCCTAGTTGGGAATTATACAATTTAAAATTAGATCCAACAGAAACCAAAGACTTAGCCAGCAAGGAAATCGCTAGGGTAAAAGCCATGCAAATGGAATACGAAGCCTGGTCTAAAAAAGTAGGAGTGAAACCCTTTTTATCAAATGGAAAATCAGAATAATTATATGAGAAAGTTATTGTCTATTGTCTTAGTTTTTTGTTCCATCCTTGGAACGAAATTGTTTGCGCAACCCGTGAATTATGTGCCAGCATTTACCAATGAGAACCATCCCCAAATTGGGTATTGGTTTATTTCTCCCAATCTTTTAACGGAGACCAAAGAATACCAAAAGCATATTGACAGTATTGCTGAAAATTGCAAGTATACCCTCATCTTTCTAACTGCAAGAGAAGGAGCTAATTTTTATGACTATCCAAAAATGCATCCAATTTTTAAAGACTTAGTAGCCGCTGCTCATAAGAAAGGTTTAAAAGTGGGCTTACAGCTTTGGGGTAATTACAAAGACAAGGCTATTGAAGGCTCTCAGAGAATGATTATTGAAACGGAAGTTCTACTAGATCAACAAGGCAATGCAGCCGCTATAGTAAAGGCCAAATGGATCAGATTTCCAGATAGGCTTTTAAAGTCTGATTTATTCAAGGTTTATGCATTCAAAAAAACGGGTGATGGCTTTTATGATCCAACAAGTTTAAAAGATATTACCAAGGATTGTAGCTATACCCTCCCTGATAAAGAAACAGTTGATGTAAAAGTAAAAGCAGGCCCAGACATGAAGGGTATGACTGTTTGCATTATGACCCAACAATATTGCAGTCAAAGTAGCAATTGGGATAATGTAGAGACCAATACGTTTGCAGAAGCCATGCGTACCTATCAAGACGTTGGATTTGATGGTTTCTCCTTAGACGAATATGGTAACAAGTTTATTGAACGAATCTTTGATTTAAACACACCCAATCCTTTTAGAGGAAGATGGTATAGCAACGGCATGGCAAGAGAATACCAAAAAGAAACTGGCAATGATTTGGTAAAAACGCTTTTCGAGGGCAGGTATGCACCAGAAGGGAAGCCAGAAGTAAGAATCAATGCAATTAACCAATATATGCAGTTTATGCGTAAGGGTGGTGTACGTGTAGAACAAGCTGTTTATGATAGTTCCAGAAAGATTTTTGGCAAACAGATATTTAGTGGCATCCACAACACGTATCACAATAGTTTGATTAATGATGAAATCTGGGCCAATGGGATTGGTTGGTGGTCTGCACCAAGGGCATATGGTCATTCAGATGAAAAAACCTTTCTGCCTACACAAATGGGGATTGCCATGGCGCATCCCAAAAATGCATTTTACAACCAATACTATGACAAGGATTTGGAACCCGTATTGGTAAAGTCATTTAATGATTTGCGTTATGGAGTTAGAACGCATTATCATGCCATGAATGATAAACGTCCATTGCGTTTTGACTTAGAAGACGCAGATGCTGTAAAAGGAATTAATGCCAATGAGAACTGCGCCAGACTATTGAATAAGTTTAATCCGGCTTTGCCCGATATTAAGTTGTTGGTGATTTTTGGAATGGAAGGACTCTCTAACTGGTATCCCGTGGTAGCAAACAGGGGCGTATATGATATCAATGACAAAATGTATATAGAAGAAAGGGCGGTAGAAATTTGGAAAGCCGGATATCTCAATGCCTTGGTTCCTTCAGATTTGATAGTCAACAAACAACTATCTATAGGTACAGATGGTAAACCGGTAATGAATGGACACAAGTTTGATGCCATCCTATATCTAAATCCACAGTATGCCAGAGAGCCAGTATTGAAATTTCTGGAACAATATCTAGCCAAGGGCGGTAAGCTTATGGTGGAGGGTCAGGCCGATAGAGATTTTAAAGGCACATTAATTCCCAATAGGTTTAAAGCCATTTATGATCAAGCTACGGTTGTTGGATATTCTGTTGCAGGTCTTTCCAAACTTGGACTCAGCAAAAATCTATTACCCAATGGTTGTAAAAATGAAGACGGCTCATACACATTTAATGATTTGAATTCCATGAGAACTGGAACAGCAGCCAGTTTTGAAGTAAACTTCAATGGAGCTATTTATACAGGTCAATATAGGGGTATTGCTGTGATCAAAGCCGATAAAGCGGGTGCTATCAAATTAGCTGCAACAGGTTTGTCTGAATTGAAAAAGAATGGTCAACCCATCTTACAATTTGAGACGCCAGTGGATGTTTATGTTGATAAAACGGGAGGGCAAAATAAAATGACCATTGCCGATGGTCAAAAAAAGATCAAACCCTTGGTAAGTAAATTATGATCTAAGTTTTAATTCCTAATGATGAAATATTTTCTTTCTGGCATACTGTTATTTTTGGTGCATGGGTTAATGGCACAGGTTTCCAATCAAGCATTGGATGCGCGTAAAATTGTCTTGGATTCCAAAGATGGTCATGCTGGAAAGCAGGTTTGGGTGATGAAGCAAGCTGGAGAAATCTCTGCAAATGCTGAAGAGATTTCAAAAGTTGGATTTCAAAGTAACGGATGGATGCCAGCAATTGTACCAGGAACCGTATTGAATTCCTTGGTGTATAATAAAGTCTATCCAGAACCATATTTTGGAATCAATAACAAACTCACCAATAAGATCATTCCTGATATAGCACAAACTGGAAGAGATTTTTATACCTATTGGTTTAGAACAGAATTCTTGGTACCGGCTGATTATACAAACAAAAATATTTGGTTGCAAGTTGATGGGATTAATTATAGAGCAGAAGTCTGGGTCAATGGCAATTTATTGCAAACTATTTCTGGCATGTTTCAACAGGATTTTATAGAAATCACAGATTTTGCAAAGCCAGGAGAAAAAAATGCAGTAGCTATAAAAGTATATCCAGTGGATATGCCTGGATCTAATAAAGCCAAACCATGGAGGGCTAGAGGTGAAAATAGAAATGGGGGCGATGGTAATATGGGATTGAATACTTCTATGCTCATGTCTGTTGGTTGGGACTTTACATTTAAAGATGGGATCAGAGACAGGAATACGGGTATTTGGAAAAGCATCTCCTTGTATGCAACTAATAAAGTAGCACTCAGACATCCCTTTGTACAGTCTAATTTGAGTAAGCCAAATTATGATCAAGCAGCCGAGACCATTTCTGTAGAGGTACAGAATGTGGCCATGAAAACGGTGCAGTGTTTGGTAAAAGGAGAGATTGCAGGCACTGGGATTCAGTTTGAAAAAAGGTTGACCCTGTTAAGGGGTGAAGACAAGACAGTGACCTTTAGTCCCAAGGATTTTCCCCAACTAAACATTAGTCATCCAAGATTATGGTGGCCTATCAATAAGGGCAAACAAGAACTCTATGATTTACAGGTAAAAGTAACTGTAGACGGCGTATTGGGTGATTCTATTCATAGCCGTTTTGGGATCAGAGAAATTTTAGCAGACAGAAATACACCAGATAGTTCCAAGACCTTTTATGTAAATGGGAGAAAGATCTTTATCCGTGGATCTAACTGGATTCCAGAAGCCATGTTGCGCAATTCTGATGAACGCATGTATGCAGAAATGCGCTATACCCAACAGTCAGGCATTAATCTTTTGCGTCTTTGGGGTGGGGGTATTGCTGAGTCAGATTATTTCTACCAACTCTGTGATGAATTTGGGATTTTGGTATGGCAGGAATTTTGGTTAACAGGTGATACCAAACACCCACAAGACAAGAACCTGTATTTTAATAATATTCAGTCTGCAGTAAAAAGAATCAGGAACCATCCTTCCATAGCATTCTATGTTTGTTCCAATGAAAGCACAGAAGTTTCAGGTGTAAAAGAATTGCTCCAACAAATAGATGGAATCAGGCCTTATCAAATGCAATCAGAAACAGATGGGGTGCATGATGGAAGTCCTTATCAACAAGTAAACCCCATGCAGCATTATGAAAACACGGCATCTGCACGTGGAAGTAGGGTAGATGGGTTTAATCCTGAGTATGGCGCCCCAACACTACCAACCGTTGAAGTATTACGTGAGATGATGGAGGAGAAAGACCTATGGCCCATCAATAAACCCGTATGGGATTATTTAGACGGTGATGCGTTTCATGGCATGACGGGAAAGTATACAGAGATGGTAAACAAATATGGAATGTCAAATTCCATTGATGAGTTTGCTAAAAAAGCTCAGTTGGTAGGTGCTATGAATTCCATCTCTATCTGGGAAGTGTGGAACGCCAATAAATTTGGTTATGGAGACAGATATGCTTCTGGCTTATTATTCTGGTACCATAATTCACCCACCAGGCAAGTTTGTGGTAGAATGTGGGATTGGTCATTGGAGCCTACTGCATCGCTCTATTTTACCCAACACGCGCTAGAACCACTGCATGCACAATTTGATTATTTGAAAAACACAGTTTCTGTTTATAATGATCAATTCAAATCTTTCCAACACTATCAATTGCAAGCAAGCGTCTATGATTTGGATAGCAAAAAAATCAATGAGCAAACTATTCCGCTTGATCAGATACCAGAAGACGCTGTGATGACCAATTTGCTAAAACTTGATTTTAGTAAGGTGCAAAGTCCTATTCAGTTTGTCTATCTAGCCATCAAGGATGATCAGGGGAAATTGGTTTCTAATAGTTTTTATTGGCGTTCTTCAGATAAGTATATGGGTAAGGAAACCATGACAGGGCCTACCACTGCTGGGTTTGAATCATTGGCAACTATGAAGCCTGCCAAATTGAAATCTGTTTTGAAAGTAGATGGTTCTGGAAAATCCTTGGTATTGAGTCTAAACCTGACCAATACCAGTAAGCAGATTGCTTTTTTTACCCAATTACAATTGCTAGACAAAGCAGGTAAACCAGTGAGGCCAAGTTTTTATACAGATAATTTTTTCTCCTTATTGCCTGGTCAATCCAAACAAGTGACAATTGATACCAATAGTTTGCCAACAAATCAAGAAGGACTTCAACTTATTGTAAAGGGCTGGAATACAGTTCCTGAAACCATTCAAATACAACAACCTAAGAGCCATGAAAAATAAGTTTTTAATAGCCTGTTTGCTACTGATAGTATCTCAGGTTTGTGCACAAAAAAAAGATTATAATATAAAGCTATTTGGGGCTAAGGCCGATGGTAGAACCAACAATGCTGTATTAATTCAAAATCTAATTGACAAAGCCTCTGCTGCAGGCGGTGGAAGGATTGTTGTGCCTTCTGGTAACTATATGACCGGAACCCTTGAACTCAAAACAGGTGTGGATTTACACGTTGAATTGGGAGCAGTTCTTTTGGGGTCAACCTTTGTAAAAGACTATAGAAAAGTTGCAGGAAGGGCTGCGCTGATAATGGCAAATGGACAATCCAATATTGCCATTTCAGGAGAAGGTATTATAGATGGTCAAGGACAAGAATTGATGTTGGATATTTTTAAGCAATTAAGATCCGGGGCATTGCAGTCTGATACCATTTGGTTGGTGAAAAGACCGGGTGTAGGAAGAGCTTTAGGTGTAATATTCTATAAATGCAAAGGCATTAAAGTAACTGATATTACTTTAAAGAATACAACTGATTGGGTACAGGATTATAGAGGTTGTGAGAATCTAGTCATTGATAAGATTAAAGTACAGAGTACGGCTTATTGGAACAATGATGGGCTGGATGTAACAGATTCTAAGCATGTTAAAATCACCAACTGTTTTATCAATGCATCAGATGATGCACTTTGTTTTAAATCAGAAGATCTAAACAGTGGCGGTTGCGATGATATTGTAGTTGATAATTGCACATTACGTTCTAGTGCTAATGGGTTGAAATTTGGAACAGCCAATGGCGCCGGATTTAGAAATTTCAAAATTACCAATCTAACCGTCTACGATACCTATCGCTCCGCGATAGCTTTGGAATCCGTGGATGGTGGTGTGATGGAAAATATTGACATCAGAAATGTAGACGCTAAGAATACTGGGAATGCGATATTTATTAGATTGGGTCATAGAAATAAAACAGGGCCTGTGAGTACCCTCAACGGCATCTATATTGCCAATGTAACTGCTGAAATTCCCTTATACAAACCTGACCAAGGATATCCAATAGAAGGTCCTCCAGATCACTTAAGACCAGGTTTTGATAAAATGCCTATAAGACCTTCTCATTTTCATATTTATGGTCATCCCTATTTGCCATATAATTTAGTCCCGTCCTCCATTGTTGGAATTCCTGGGCATCCGGTTAAAAATGTGGTGATGGAAAATATCAATATTGTTTATGGCGGAAGAGCCAGCAAAGAAATTGCACATATTCCCTTAGACAAAATTCACTTGATTCCGGAAAACGAAGAAGGTTATCCAGAATTTTCCATGTTTGGGGAATTGCCAGCCTGGGGTTTTTATATGCGTCATGCAGAAGGGATTCAATTCAAAAATTTTAAAATCAGTTATAAGGATGCTGATTTTAGACCAGCCATGGTTTTTGACGATGTGAAAAATGTACAATTGAATGATGTACAAATACCAAGCTATCAAGAATTACCCATGCTATATTTCAACAATAGCAAAGATGTCAATATTAACAAGTTGGTTATTCCCATTGCGCAGGATAAGGCCATACAAAGGGTTAATAAAAATTAAATGCAAAATAGAAAGATGAAAATTTTGAACCTGATTAAATATTGCCTTTTGTTGCCAATACTATTTTTGGCAACCACTATTCCTTCTCTAGGGCAACAGGTTCCCAAATATTTAAATGAATCATTATCGCAGCATGAGCGGATCATGGATTTGTTGGGTCAGTTAACAGTAGAAGAAAAAACAAGTTTGTTAATTGCTAGTT
>CAIZMD010000747.1 GCA_903933995.1 uncultured Bacteroidota bacterium | reverse complement strand
TTTTAAGATAAGAATAGGTAAATAATGACCCAAAAAAGCTATCAATGGGAGCTAATCCGCTTCCAAGATTTGAAAAATGAAAGCCTTTATGCGCTGCTACAGCTAAGGATAGAAGTCTTTATAATTGAGCAAAACTGTATTTTTCAAGACCTTGATGGTAAGGATCAGGCCTGTCATCACTTGCTGGGTTGGGACGGCCACGTCTTGGTTGCAAGTGCTAGAATTGTACCACAGGGTGTTGCCTATCCGGATTATCCCTCTATTGGCAGGGTAGTGAATAGACAAAGCTATCGGCGCAAAGGTGCTGGTAAAGCACTCATGCAGGAAGCCATTGCTCATTGTATAGCCTTATATGGCGATACGGGTATCAAGATTGGCGCGCAATATTATTTGAAAAGCTTTTATGAGTCTTTGGGCTTTGTTGCCACCGGCGATATCTATGATGAAGATGGCATAGATCATATTAAAATGATCAGGCCTGCAGGTTTATGATTGATTATTTAAACAATCATATTAGCTACTGAAAATTATTTGCTTCTGATTTAGAGAAAGAGGCCCCATTCATCATCAAAACTGTCTTTTTCAAAAGTGGTTACCCACACGCGAAATAATTGCCTGAATTGGTCTAAGGATTCTTCAATCACGTGTTTGTAGGTTTCATCGGCCCAGCCCATGAGTACAGCAAAATTAATTTGCTCCATCATCTGCCTACAGTTGCTTCTAATGAGTGCGGCATTTTCCATTTTTAGTGGATAGGATTCCACACTAACTGCCCCAATAATTTTGGGAGCCACAATCATGGCATTTTGATAAATCAATGATTTGGTGGAGGATTGGTGTGTGCCGTCATTGTCGTCTGCTAAATTTTCTGCAAATGCCACTACCAGACCAAATAGTTCTCTCCAGTGTTTGTACAAATCTCTGGCAGCCAAAATGCCCGGGGCATTTTTCCATGCTTCTCCATGACGGTTCATCCGTTTACTAAAACGGTTCTCGTCCCATTCTGGCAGGAAATTGAGCTGTTCCAAATCCATGGTATCTATTTTAAACCCAATTCTATTTTCAAGAATCGAGCGGTATGGCTTTCTTTGTTTTTGACCATTTGTTCAGGCACGCCCTCAAACAAAATTCTTCCACCTCCGTCACCTCCCTCTGGACCTAAATCAATGATATGGTCAGCAACTTTAATCACGTCTAAATTATGTTCAATCACCAAAACGGTATTACCTCTGTCTACTAATTTATTCAAGACGTCTAATAAATGTTGAATGTCTTGAAAATGCAAACCAGTAGTTGGCTCATCTAAGATATAAAATGTTTTACCAGTATCCTTCTTACCCAATTCTGTTGCCAGCTTTACACGCTGCGCCTCACCCCCACTAAGGGTTACAGCAGATTGTCCTAAAGTTATATAGCCTAAACCAACGTCTTGTAGCACTTTAATCTTGCGATAAATAAAGGGCACAGCTTGAAAAAATTCACAAGCTTCGTCTACCGTCATATTTAACACATCACTGATAGATTTGCCCTTGTATCTAATTTCTAATGTTTCACGATTATAGCGTTTGCCATTACATTTCTCACAGTGAACATACACGTCTGGTAAGAAATTCATTTCAATGGTACGCATACCTCCACCCTCACACATATCACACCTTCCGCCCTTCACATTAAAAGAGAATCGCCCAGCGTTATAACCCCTAATTTTTGCTTCTGGAACAGCCGCAAACAAGGTTCTGATTTCGGTAAAGAAACCGCAGTAGGTAGCTGGATTACTTCTTGGTGTTCTACCAATAGGCGATTGGTCAATTTCAATTACCTTATCTATCTGTTCCAAACCCTTGATGCTCTTGTATTCCATGGCAATGGCCTTGCTATTATAACAATGCTTTGACAACAAGGGATAGAGTGTTTCATTGATCAGTGTAGATTTACCAGAACCACTA
>CAIZMD010000746.1 GCA_903933995.1 uncultured Bacteroidota bacterium | reverse complement strand
TGAAGCATTCGCTTCCAAACTATCATGTGGTTCAGGAATGTCAATGTCTATGCCAGCTTCCGTTAATGTAATAATCTCAAAGGGTTCTGCTAATATGGATCTAATTTCTTTAACCTTGTTTTGGTTATTGGTGGCAAATACCAAAGTAATGCGTTGGATTGGCATAAGTATATTTTATGGCGGGATTATAATCCAAATAGTGTTTTCAAACTATTCCAGAGTTTTGTTTTTTCTGCCTTTGCTTCTGCATTGTCAGCTTCCATTTTTGTAAGAGAAGGGGCAAACAAGAAACGGCACTGTGCATAGTCTTGCACTTGATACAATGGTATGGTAAAAGGTAATTTTAATTCTTTGGGAGAAAGGTCAAAAACTAATACAATTTTTGGATTAGATTTTGCTCTGAGTTCATCAAATCCAAGTGGATAGTTGTTGTAATTTACAAGCGCAATATCTCCCAGATTCAATTTACAAGCACTCAGCACATTGGATAAGAATTGTAAATGTTTGTCATTGATATAAGGAACGGTGTCTTCCTTAACCATCACAGTAATTTGTTTGCCATTATTACCCAAGAACCATTGTTTTGGTGTTTCCGTTGTTGTATTAGTTACAGTTGCTTTAGGAGTAACAGGAGTTGGACTAACAGGTTTTGTTTGAACCGTTGGAATCTTATCTGCTGGTTTTTCTGGAACAGTGTTCGGCACTGAAGGGTTTACTTGTGCTGCTGAAATACTGGCTGTTTGTTTTGTAGGAGCTGTAGGAATATTTTCTACTTGCTTTGCAACTATTGGCTCAACTGTTTTTTCAACAGGATTGGACTTTGTTCTCTCCTTGGCAACTACGTCTGAACCCACCACCAAATTATTCCCATATAAATTGGCAATAACAAAATCTGGTAAGGTGATTGGGTTGTTTGACATAAGTTTTACAATATTAACGATTGTTAGCTTTTATTTTTTTCGTTTATTTGCAGCAAATATAAAACTATGGTAGCAGCGGCTGGAATAAAGATTACAAAAGTGGCGGTAAGCAAATTGCTGACGATGAGTCTGGAAAATATTCCATTTGGTAAATATTTCACGGATCATATGTTGGAGGCGGATTACGAGAACGGTGCATGGACTAATGTTTCTATTAAACCTTATCAACCCTTAAAATTAGACCCATCATTGGCAGCCATTCATTATGGACAATCCATTTTTGAAGGGATTAAAGCTTATAAGAATCAAGCAGGTGAAGCGGCCATTTTTAGACCGGAAGAGAATTTTAAAAGATTCAATCTGTCTGCAGAAAGAATGTGTATGCCACAAGTGCCTGAATCAATTTTTATGGAAGGCATGCGCCAATTAATTGAATTGGACAAAGACTGGATTCCAAACATGAAGGACCACGCTTTATACATTCGACCCTTTATGTTCTCAACTGACGCTATGTTAGGAGTGAGACCTTCTGAGAGCTATAAATTCTTAATCATCTTAAGTCCTACTGGTCCTTATTATGCTAAACCCATGAAAATTTTGGTAGAAGAAAACTATACAAGGGCAGCACCTGGTGGCGTTGGATTCTCTAAAAATGCAGGTAATTATGGAGGTAGTATGATGGCAGCAAAAATGGCCAATAAAATGGGCTATGACCAAGTTTTGTGGACCGATGCGCACGAGCACAAATGGTTACAAGAAGTGGGTATGATGAATGTGTTTTTCTTGATCAATGGCGTAGCCGTAACTCCCTCACTAGAAGAAGGAACTATTTTGCATGGGGTAACTAGAAAGTCTGTGATGACCCTCTTAGGTGAAATGGGAATTAAGGTAGAGGAGCGTAAAATTAATGTAGACGAATTAGTAGCAGCATACCAGTCAGGGCAATTACAAGAAGTGTTTGGAACCGGCACTGCCGCTACCATTGCCCCTATTAAGGAATTGAAATACAAAGAACATATCATGCCATTTGACCTAGAGAAATTTACCGTTTCTCCAGCCATCAAACAGCAGTTGGATGATATTAAAGAGGGTAGGGTAGCAGACAACCATGGATGGATGTTCAAAGTGTAACCCTTCTTCAAATTTTTAAAGCCCCGAATTTTCGGGGCTTTTTTTTGCTTAGTTGGATTAGAAATTTTTATTAATCACTGCGCCTATTAATTGCGAGGATTTTCCATGCTGTTGTAAACTGGCCGACCCTTGTGCATTACTACAAAGAATGAGTTTGTCATTCGTCGTCAACACTGCAAAAGCATCTAAACTTACCATGCCTGGATTGGGTCCACCTGGAATTTGTAAAGCGGTACTTAGTCCTATCATGGCGCCACTAGTCAATACCAATTTTTTCAATGTTGCGGTATCGCCTTCCAACATTAAAGGGCCAGACTGTCCTGTGATGGTAATCTGGTCATTGGAGGTTACTAATAATTTGCCCAAACCTTCCTGAGCCAGGTCTTGCATGCTTAAAAGAAATCCATTTAATGCTAGTGTAATGCCATTTCCTATGCAGAGTCTTTTCAAAGTCCAATTGCTATCCAAACTTTGTAACCCAATTCTATTGACTAAATAAAAAGTATAACCACTATCCACAAAACTAGTTGGAGCTGCGCCAGACCCGTCTAATTCCAACCCCCAGGTAGATAGCTCAGACAAATTCCCATTGGGTTTGCTATAATATCCCCTGAAAATATAAAAATGCCATTCTGGTATTTGTGCTACCCTGGTATTGGTTCTAAACCAGTTTTGTGGTCTACCAATGATGGCTAAAACACTATCCTTAGAACCAATGGTAATGGGGATGGAAAAGTATTGGTCATCCATTTCTTTGGAAAAATCCATAGCGGATCTTCCATTAAGCAAACCTGTGGGTAGCCAAGACTGATTGGAACTTGGGCTTCCGCTACTTAGCCAGGGATTTGAAGAGAGTGCATACAGAAACCTTGGGTTGTTGGGGCTACCCTGAAAAGCAATTAATTGATCGCCGGAGGCTGCAAAACCAGCATTCCCAGTAGATTGAACGGTTCCTAAGTTTACCTCTGGACTGCTACCAGAACTATTAAAATCAACTCGAATAAAAGTACCTGGTAGTAGGGGATGACTGGGGCTATTCCAAGCATGAATGGCTTCTGAACTACTAGAAAAAGCTGGTGTAGCCAAAGATCCATCCCATCCTTTCTCGGAAAATTGAATCTTGGTGCCAGGATAAATGGTTGTCAAATTAACAAAGACAAATTGGTCATTATTATCTGCCTGAAAGGCGATGATGGCTATATCGCCTGCCATTAATAGACTGTCTTGGGCTTGTATCTGGGATGGAATTGCCATCAAGACCCATAAAGTCAGGTATTTTTTCATAGATGGATTTTTTAGAAAAATAGGGGTGCAAGCCAGCTAGTACAAGGGTTTTACCCAGATTGGGCTAAAAAACGCCTCAAAATCCGTGTTTGACGGGTGGGGGCTTCCCGTTTTTTAGCGGGACTGAAAATTTTTTTTTTCAGAAAATTGGCGCTTGAAGCCACCTATTCAAGCTTATTTTTGGTGAACTTATCCCCAGTTTCAAGTGAAAAAACACCCATTTTGAACTATTTTTGAAAATACTGGGGGAAAACTTTTGAAAACATTTTGGTTTTTCACATTCAGCCATTACCTTTGCCGTCCGAAATTTTAAACGGATTAGAATGCCTACAATACAGCAATTAGTTAGAAAAGGTCGCGAAATAATCAGGGCTAAAAGTAAATCAAGAGCTTTGGATGCATGTCCTCAGCGCCGTGGTGTTTGTACCAGGGTTTACACAACTACTCCTAAGAAACCAAACTCTGCCTTGCGTAAGGTGGCTAAGGTTCGTTTGACCAACAAAGTGGAAGTTATCGCCTATATCCCCGGTGAAGGACATAACCTTCAAGAGCACAGCATCGTGTTGATTCGCGGTGGTCGTGTGAAGGATTTGCCAGGTGTGCGTTACCATATCGTTCGCGGTAGCTTGGATACTGCAGGTGTGAAAGACCGCAAGAAGAGCCGTTCTAAATACGGTACCAAGAAAGAAAAAGCAAAGAAATAATCTATTAATATAGCTGAGTAAAGTTTTAATACTTGAAGAAATTCAGCCCAATTAAAAATTAGCAATCATGCGTAAAGCACAAGCCAAAAAATTACCTTTAGCACCAGACGGACGTTTCAACGATAAGTTGGTTACCCGTTTTATCAATAACTTAATGTGGCAAGGTAAAAAATCTACTGCTATCAACATTTTCTATGATGCAGTTGATAAAGTGACCAAAACCACCGGAGAAGACGGATATGAGGTTTGGAAAAAAGCAATTGCCAATGTTACACCTGCTGTAGAAGTACGTAGCCGTAGAATTGGTGGTGCAACTTTCCAGATTCCTTCTGAAGTTCGTGCAGACCGTAAAATTTCTTTGAGCATGAAATGGTTGATCCGTTTTAGCCGCGAAAGAAATGGTAGAACAATGGCTGACAAATTAGCCAATGAGATCATGGCAGCAGCAAAGGGTGAAGGTGCCGCTTTCAAAAAGAAAGAAGATACCCACCGTATGGCAGAAGCCAACAAGGCTTTCTCTCACTTCAAGGTTTAATCTCTGCAAAGAGTGACTATAGGCCCCGGAAATTCCGGGGCTTTTTTTATGTACTTAACCCTAAATTATCCCCATCAGAATTAAATCTGGGTGAACCCCTTGTACAATCGGGATAATTACTACCTTTGCCGCTCGAAAAATTTGAAGCGTACTTCAGAAAAACAAATCTTAAACAAGAACTCTTTATGGCGGACTTGAGACTACAACGAAATTTTGGGATTGCCGCGCACATTGATGCCGGTAAAACCACCACTACCGAGCGTATCCTGCGCTATACCGGTATGATTCACAAGATTGGTGAGGTGCACGATGGTGCAGCTACTACTGACTGGATGGAACAGGAAAAGGAAAGAGGTATTACCATCACTTCTGCTGCGGTAAGTTGTGAGTGGAAATTCCCTACCAACAAGGGTACGGCTGATGCCAATACCAAATCATATTATTTCAACATCATTGATACTCCCGGTCACGTGGATTTCACCGTTGAGGTAGAGCGTTCTATGCGCGTACTGGACGGCTTGATTGCCTTGTTCTCTGCGGTAGACGGTGTGGAACCACAATCTGAAACTGTTTGGCGTCAAGCTAACCGTTACAAAGTTCCTCGTATTGGTTTTGTAAACAAAATGGACCGTTCTGGTGCTGACTTCTTAATGGTAGTTCACCAGGTAAAAGAAATGCTAGGTGCTAATGCAGTTCCTTTGCAATTGCCTATTGGTGCTGAAGATGACTTTATTGGTGTGGTGGATTTGATTACCATGAAAGGTGTTATCTGGGATATGGAAACTGAAGGTATGACCTTCAAAGAAATTCCTGTACCTGCTGATATGGTAGAAGAAGCCAATGAGTGGAGAGCTAAATTAATTGAATCAGTTGCTGAATATGATGACAACTTGATGGAGAAATTCTTTGATGATCCAGCTTCTATTACAGAAGATGAGGTTCACGAAGCTATCCGTAAAGCTTGTATTGATTTGAGCATTGTTCCAATGATGTGCGGATCTTCATTCAAGAACAAAGGTGTACAAACTGCATTGGATGCTGTTTGCCGCTACTTGCCTAGTCCAATGGACGTGGAAGATACCGTAGGTACCAATCCAGACACTGGTGAGCAAATCACTCGTAAGCCTAATGCAAAAGAACCATTTGCAGCCTTGGCTTTCAAAATCATGACTGATCCATTTGTGGGTCGTCTGGCATTCTTCAGATGTTATTCTGGTCACTTAGACGCTGGTTCTTATGTATTGAACGTAAGAAGCGGTAAGAAAGAGCGTATCAGCCGTATCATGAAGATGTTTGCTAACAAACAAAACCCAATTGATTTTATAGAAGCTGGTGATATTGCTGCGGCAGTAGGTTTCAAAGAAATCAAGACTGGAGATACTTTGTGCGATGAGAACCATCCTATCACTTTGGAGAACATGTTCATTCCTGAGCCTGTAATCTCTGTAGCGGTTGAGCCTAAAACTCAAGCTGACGTTGATAAAATGGGTATGGCCATTGCTAAATTGGTAGAAGAAGATCCTACTTTGCGCGTTAAAACTGACGAAGATACTGGTCAAACCATCCTTTCTGGAATGGGAGAATTGCACTTAGAAATCATCGTTGACCGTATGCGTCGCGAGTTCAAAGTAGAAATTAACCAAGGTAATCCTCAGGTAGCTTACAAAGAAGCATTTGGAAACAGCATCCAACACCGCGAAGTGTTGAAGAAGCAGTCCGGTGGTCGTGGTAAGTTTGCCGATATCCAATTTGAAATTGGACCAGCTGACGACGAGTGGCTGAAAGAGAATCCAGGAAAAGCTTTCCAATTTAAGAATGACCTCTTTGGTGGATCTATCCCTAAAGAATTTGTTCCAGCCATCATCAAAGGTTTTGAAACCTCAATGGGTGTTGGTGTATTGGCAGGATATCCTGTAGTATCTATGAAAGTGCGCGTATTTGACGGTAGCTTCCACCAAGTGGATTCTGACGCCATGTCTTTTGAATTGTGTGCTAAATCTGGTTTCCGTGAAGCAGGACGCAAAGCAAAACCAACTTTGTTGGAGCCAATCATGCGCGTAGAAGTAGTTACCCCTGACCAATACATGGGAGACGTTACTGGTGACTTGAACCGTAGACGTGGTATGTTAGAAGGTATGGACACTCGTGGTAATGCACAAGTGATCAAGGCCAAAGTACCATTGAGTGAAATGTTTGGTTATGTAACCCAATTGCGTTCTTTATCTTCTGGTAGAGCTGCTTCAACCATGGAGTTTAGCCACTACAACCCTGCTCCAAACAATATCGCTGAAGAAGTGATTGCAAAAGCAAAGGGAAAAGTGAAGTCTGAAGACTAATTTTTATCAGATTTTTATACGAGCCCCGTTCAATTTGAGCGGGGCTTTTTTTATCGCCACAGGCGATTTTTGACAATTTTCACTGGCGCCTCTGGGGATAAACCCGTGAATAACTCCCTCGAAACCCCGATTTGGGCATATTTTTTGGCATTTTATAAAGAAATCCACAAAAAAGATTCAAAAATACTTGCCCAATCAAATACAGCCCCTTACCTTTGCAAACCCAAATCGACAGATTCAAATAGTTCTTTAAAAATAACAATTGGATCTTGATCAACAGAAAAATGGGGTTTTGTCTATGTCTCAGAGAATCAGAATCAAATTGCAATCATACGATCACAACTTGGTAGACAAGTCTGCGGAGAAGATCGTAAAAACAGTTAGAAGTACAGGTGCAGTAGTTACAGGTCCTATTCCTTTACCTACACACAAGAAGATCTTTACCGTTTTGCGTTCACCACACGTAAACAAGAAGAGCCGTGAGCAGTTCCAGTTGGCTACACATAAGCGCCTATTGGATATCTACACTTCTTCTTCTAGAACTGTGGATGCGTTGAGCAAATTAGATCTGCCTTCTGGAGTAGAAGTAGAGATCAAAGCATAATCTGGGACCTAGGTCTTAGATAGCGGCAAAAAAAGTTCTTATCAATATCATCATCTGCCAACCCTCAAAAAGGAGAAAGCAGCTCTGATTAAAGAAAACCAAATGGTCCGGATAACTCCGGTTAAAAAGACCAAATGGAACTAACATATAAACAGGCCCTTCGAGGTTTGTTTACTCCCGGTACTTCCTCTTCTGATAAATCATCAGGAAACAACGGAAAAGGTCGGTAGTCAACAAGGATTGAATCTAGCTTCATCGGCTAGATGTCCTACATACCTCCGCGGGGCACAAACCGCAAAAAACGATGAAAGGTATTATTGGCAAAAAAATTGGTATGACCAGCATCTTCTCTACAGATGGCAAGCAAATAGCTTGTACCATCATTGAGGCTGGTCCAAATACCGTAACTCAGGTTAAAACTCCTGAAGTTGACGGTTACAGTGCACTTCAGTTAGCCTTCGGCGACAAGAAAGACAAGCACGCTACAAAAGCAGAGCTTAATCACTACGCAAAAGCTCAAACCTCCGCAAAAAAATTCGTAAAAGAATTCCGCAACTATTCCATCGAGAAAGCACTTGGTGAAACCATCACATTAGACATCTTTGAAGAAGGTGAAAAAGTGGAAGTGGTTGGTACTACCAAGGGTAAAGGTTTCCAAGGTGTTGTAAAGCGCCACGGATTCTCTGGTGTGGGTGAAGCTTCCCATGGTCAGCACGACCGTCAGAGAGCTCCCGGTTCTATCGGTGGTTCATCTTATCCATCTAGGGTTTTCAAAGGAATGAGAATGGCCGGACGTATGGGTAATGACAGGGTAATGCTGAAGGGTTTGAAAGTTGTGAAAATTTTCCCTGAAAAGAATTATATCCTGATCAGCGGTTCAGTTCCTGGACATAACGGATCAATCGTTTTAATCCAGAAGTAATCACACACAAATCAGACAAAAATGCAAGTAGACGTATTAAATATAAAAGGAGAGAAAACCGGTAGAACGGTTGAATTGCCTGCTGAAGTATTTGGAATTGAACCAAATGACCACGTGATCTACCTGGCTGTTAAGCAGTATTTGGCTGCTGGACGTCAAGGTACACACAAAGTAAAAACTCGTGCCGAAGTACAAGGTGCTAGCCGCAAGCTGCACAAGCAAAAAGGAACTGGTGGTGCTCGTAAGGGTAATATCCGTAACCCTTTGTACAAAGGTGGTGGTACCATTTTTGGACCAAAACCTCACTCTTATGATTTCAAATTGAATCGTAAAGTGAAAGATTTGGCCAAGATTTCTGCCTTGAGTCACAAAGCAAAAGACAGTGCTATCTATGTAATCGAAGACGTGAACATGGCAGCACCTAAAACCAAGGAATTGGTAGCAGCAATGCAAGCTTTGAATTTGAGCGATAAGAAAACATTGATTGTGTTACCTGAGTACAATGATAATTTGTATTTGAGCACACGTAATGTTCCTAATGTTGCAAGCACTTTGCTAGCTGACATTAATACTTACGAAATCATGAACGCAGATGTGTTGGTTCTGACTGAAGGAACTGCCAAGATCTTCGCTGACAATGATGCTGAAGTAGTAGCATAATAAAAAATTGAGTAACGTTTCAAAATATACAAATGAAACCTTCTGAAATATTAGTAAAACCGATTTTAACCGAAAAAGCAAACGCCCAGCAAGAAAAACTGCGCAAATACGCTTTCAGGGTTAGCCGCAAGGCCAACAAGCTTGAAATCAAGAAAGCAGTAGAAGAATTCTACGGTGTAAACGTTGTTGACGTTAATACAGTAGTAGTTCCTGGTAAAAACAAAACTCGCTATACAAAAGCTGGTTTTATCCAGGGTATGAAGTCGGCTTATAAGAAAGCGCTGGTAACAGTTGCTGAAGGCGAGACGATTGATCTTTACGCAAATATTTAATTTATAGCTGCGGAGCTGAAAAATCCGCTGATTAAAAGAGAAACAAATGGCACTTAAAAAGTACAAACCGATTACAGCAGGCACCCGTTGGAGGGTTGGTAACGCCTATGCTGAAATCACTACCATGGATCCAGAGAAGAGTTTGCTGGAACCACAGAAAAATACTGCAGGACGTAACGTTCAAGGTCGCAGAGTATCAAGATACATGGGCGGTGGAAACAAACACCACTACCGTATCATTGATTTCAAACGTAATAAGAAAGACATCAGTGCAACTGTATTGTCTATTGAATACGATCCAAACCGTACCGCTTTCATCGCATTGGTTCAATATACTGATGGTGAAAAACGCTACATCATTGCGCCTCAAGGTTTGCAAGTTGGAGCTACTGTAATTTCTGGTGATGCTGTTGCTCCTGAAATAGGAAATGCATTACCAATGAAGAGCATGCCGTTGGGTACCAATATCCACAACATTGAATTGCAACCAGGTCAGGGTGGTAAAATGGCTAGAAGTGCTGGTTCATCTGCACAATTAGCCAACAAAGAAGAAAAATACGCAGTATTAAAAATGCCTTCTGGCGAATTAAGAAAAGTATTGATCAACTGTTACGCTACTGTAGGTGTGGTTTCTAACAGTGACCATAACTTGGAAACTGCTGGTAAAGCTGGTAGGAATCGTTGGAAAGGTGTTCGCCCCCGTGTTCGTGGTGTTGCCATGAACCCAGTAGATCACCCGATGGGTGGTGGTGAGGGTAGAGCCTCCGGTGGTCACCCACGTTCTAGAAATGGTAAATACGCTAAAGGCGAAAAAACCAGGACTAAAGGAAAGGGTAGCGATAAGCTGATCATCCAAAGAAAAGATGGTAAAAAATTAGCTAAGTAATTAGCTCGGAAAATAAATCACTAACAGACCAGTAAACTTATAACTATTATGGGTCGTTCGATTAAAAAAGGTCCTTACGTAGACGCAAATTTGGAAGAGAAAGTTGTTGCGATCAACGATGGTAAATCAAAGAAAGGTGTTATCAAAACCTGGAGCCGTCGCAGCACAATCACTCCTGATTTCGTTGGACACACTTTTGCAGTACACAACGGTAACAAATTTATCCCTGTTTATGTAACAGAGTTTATGGTAAGCCATAAGTTAGGTGAATTTGCTCCTACTCGTAACTTCAGAGGTCACGCAGGAACTAAGAAATAAATCATTTTTGAGCCGCTTGTAAAATCGGTTCACAAATAAGAAACCAAAAGAAAATGGAAGCAGTAGCTAAACTGAACAATTATCCTACAGGTCCACGCAAAATGCGTTTGCTGGCCGATGTGATCCGTGGAATGGAAGTGGAAAAAGCTTTGGCCATTCTGGAGCATCACCCTCAACACAATGCCACTCCTCTTGCAAAATTGCTGAAGAGTGCCATTAACAACTGGGAGCAAAAGAACAGCGGATCTAGCGCTGCAGACAGCAGCCTAGTGGTGAAAACAATATTCGTAGATGGCGGCAGGGTTTTGAAACGGATGCGTCCGGCTCCTCAGGGTCGTGGCTACCGAGTTCGCAAACGCAGCAACCACGTAACATTAATCGTAGATTCTAAAAACTAATTGTAAAACCATTATATGGGTCAGAAAGCAAATCCAATTGGTAACAGGTTAGGTATCATCCGCGGATGGGAAAGCAACTGGTATGGTAGTAAGAAAGACTATGCATCAAAGTTGATTGAGGATCATAAGATCCGTACTTACCTGAATGCCCGTATCAACAAAGGTGGTATCGCAAAGATTGTAATCGAGCGTACTTTAGGTAAGCTGATTGTAACCATCCACACTTCTAAACCAGGTATCATCATCGGTAAAGGTGGTGGAGAAGTAGACCGTATTAAGGAAGAGTTGAAGAAGTTGACAGGCAAAGATGATGTTCAAATCAACATCCTTGAAATCCGTCGTCCTGAATTGGATGCGAATATCGTAGGAGACACCATCGCTCGTCAAATCGAAAACCGTATCAACTTCAAACGTGCAACTAAAATGGCCGTTGCCTCTACACTCCGCATGGGTGCTGAAGGTATCAAGGTAAAATTGAGTGGTCGTTTGGGTGGTGCTGAAATCGCTCGTTCTGAAGAATTCAAGCAAGGCCGTGTTCCTTTGCATACTTTCCGTATGGATATTGATTATGCCAACGTGTTTGCACAAACCGTTTATGGTAAAATTGGTATCAAAGTATGGATCTGTAAAGGTGAAGTGTTGGGCAAGCGCGAACTGAACCCCAATTTCGTTGGTGGTAAGAACGACATGAGCGACAGAAGAGCTGGTGAAGAAAGAAGACCTGGTGGAGACCGCCGCGATGATCGCAGAGGTGGTGGAGACCGTGGTGGTAGAGGCGGAGATAACCGCGGTGGTAACGCCGGTGGTGGAAGAGATAACAGGAGATAATCAAACCGGTGTTTAGCACCGATTTAAAATAAGTTGAATCGCCCTAACCGGTAACGGGTAAGGTCATCCAAAAAACAAAAGAACATGTTACAACCTAAAAGAAGTAAACATAGGAAACAGCAGAAAGGCCGCATTCGCGAAGTTGCAAAGCGTGGTACTTCCATCTCTTTCGGATCATTCGCTTTAAAAGCGTTGGAACCAATTTGGTTGACCAACCGTCAAATCGAATCAGCCCGTCAGGCGATGACCCGTGCTATGAAGCGTGAAGGGAATGTATGGATCCGTGTATTTCCTGACAAGATTGTTACCCGCAAACCTGCCGATGTGAGGATGGGTAAAGGTAAGGGTAACCCTGAATTCTGGGCAGCAGTAGTTGAACCAGGACGTATCATCTTTGAGTGCGATGGTGTAACCGAAGCAACTGCAAAAGAAGCTATGGAACTGGCCGCTCAGAAATTACCAATTGCAACCAAATTCTGTGTAAGAAGAGATTTGCAAGCTTAATCTAAAAACGCATTTGCAATGGCAAACAAACAAACATACGATTTTAATAAAAGCCTGAAAGATCTGAATGTTACAGACCTGAAAGCTAAGATCTCTGAAGACCAATTAAGGTTGAAAAAGCTTGAGTTCGCTCACGCTATTTCTCCTCTTGAAAACCCGATGAATATTCGCGGTCTTAGAAGAGACATCGCCCGTTTACAGACGGAATTGAAGAAAAAAGAACTGGGTCTTTAAACCATAAAAGTTAAGTAATGGAAGAAAGAAATTTGCGCAAAACAAGGGTTGGCGTTGTAACCAGCGACAAGATGGACAAAACTATCACAGTTGCGGTTGAAAGAAAAGTAAAACACCCAATCTACGGTAAGTTCGTAAAGAAAACAACCAAGTTCCATGCTCATGACGAGAAGAGCGAAGGTGGTATTGGCGACGTGGTGAAAATCATGGAAACCAGACCATTAAGCAAAACTAAGCGTTGGAGACTAGTGGAAATTGTAGAGAAAGCCAAGTAATTGTGCTTTACATGCTCTGCGCAGTTGCTATGCAATCGCCAGAGCCTCTGAAAATAAAATTGTAAAAGTCAAGACTTAGGTCTAGGCACAAAGTTTAAAAAAATGATCCAGCAAGAAAGCAGATTAAATGTAGCTGATAACAGTGGCGCTAAAGAAGTGCTTTGTATCAGGGTACTTGGGAACAGCGGACAGGATTATGCCGGTATAGGTGATAAGATTGTAGTGAGTGTGAAAGCGGCCATTCCAGCAAGTGCTGTTAAGAAAGGTACTGTATCAAAAGCGGTTATCGTTCGTACCAAGAACAAATTGCGTAGAAAAGACGGTTCTTATATCCGTTTTGACGACAACGCAGTGGTATTGTTGAACAACTCAGACGAGCCTCGTGGTACCCGTCTCTTCGGACCAGTTGCACGTGAGCTTCGCGATAAGGGTTATATGAAAATTATATCCCTGGCACCAGAGGTACTGTAATAAATAAATATTTAGTTAAGCGTTTAGCGTTTAGCATCCAGCTTTAAGCATATAACAATGAGTAACAGATTTAAACCCAAATTCAACATCAAGAAAGGCGACACTGTTGTAGTGATTGCCGGTGATGACAAGGACTTGAAAAAGCCCCGCAAAGTTTTGGAAGTGATCATCGATAAAGGCCGTGTAGTTGTGGAAGGTGTAAACATCGCCACTAAACACACTAAGCCATCCGCCCAAAATACTAAGGGTGGTATCGTTAAGATTGAAGCAGCCATCAACATCAGCAATGTACAGTTGTGGGATGCTAAAACAAGCGCGCCAACAAAAGTTACCCGCACAAGGGAAGGCGGAAAATTAGTTCGTATATCTAAAAAATCAGGGGAGGTAATCAAATAATGAGTACTGTAAAATACACTCCGAGATTAGCAGACAAGTACACCAAAGAGGTAGTACCTGCTTTGATGAAAAAGTTTGCTTACACTAGCGTAATGCAAGCTCCTAAATTGGAAAAAATCTGTGTAAATCGTGGCGTTAACGGTGCGGTTACAGATAAGAAACTGGTAGACGTTGCCGTAGATGAATTACAAACCATCACTGGTCAGAAAGCCGTTCCTACAATTTCCAAGAAAGATATCTCAAACTTCAAACTTCGTAAAGGCATGCCAATTGGTGCCCGCGTGACTTTGAGGGGTGAAAAAATGTTTGAATTCTTAGATCGTTTGGTATCTGTGGCTTTGCCTCGTGTACGTGACTTCAAAGGAATTTCTGACAAAGCTTTCGATGGCCGTGGTAACTATACCTTAGGTGTAACCGAGCAGATCATTTTCCCTGAAATCGACATCGATAAAGTGAATAAGATTACTGGTTTGGATATCACTTTTGTGACTACCGCTCAAACCAACGAAGAAGCATACGAATTGTTGAAAGAGCTGGGAATGCCTTTCAAAAACATCAAAAAAGACAATAACTAATAATACCAAATCATGGCAAAAGAATCAGTAAAAGCCAGACAAAGAAAGCGTGAAGCAATGGTTGCTAAATATGCAACTAAAAGGGCAGCATTGAAAGAAGCCGGCGACTACGCTGCTTTGGATCTGCTTCCAAAAAACGCTTCTCCTGTACGTTTAAAGAACCGTTGCCAGTTAACTGGTCGTCCTAAAGGATACATGAGATACTTTGGTCTGTCTAGGATCATGTTCCGTGACATGGCTTTGAACGGAATGATTCCAGGTGTTAAAAAAGCAAGCTGGTAATACTTATCCCAATTGGGGTACGAGCAAAACAAAATTTAGAACTGATTTAATAAAATATTATGGTAACTGATCCTATAGCAGACTTCTTAACCAGAATTCGCAACGCGCAGATGGCTGGACACAGGATTGTTGAAATTCCTGCTTCTAACCTGAAAAAACGCCTTACTGAGATCTTGTATGACCAAGGTTATATCTTGAAGTACAAGTTTGAAGATGACAATAAGCAAGGTTTGATCAAGATTGCATTGAAGTACGATCCCAATACCAAACAACCTGCTATTCAGGTTTTGGAAAGGGTAAGCCGTCCAGGTCTTCGTCAATATGCTAAGCCTGCAGAAATCAAACGCGTAATCAATGGTTTGGGTGTAGCTATCTTGAGTACTTCTAAAGGAGTATTGACTGATAAGCAAGCCAAAGCAGAGAACGTGGGTGGTGAAGTACTTTGTCATATCTATTAATAGAAAGGGCCTAGGCCCCCAATATATCCGGCCTGACAATTAAGCTTTTAGTCGGAGCTGAACACGGACCGGGATTTTTCTCATCATTAATTTTAAACGACTATGTCTAGAATTGGTAAACAACCGGTAGCAATACCAGCAGGAGTGAAAATCAGCGTTGCAGCTGATAACACCCTTACAGTGAAAGGCCCTAAAGGCGAACTGAAACAAGCAATTGACAGGGATATCACTGTAGAAATTACAGATGCTCAATTAGAATTGAAGCGTCCAACTGATCAAATTCGTCACCGCGCTATGCACGGTTTATACCGTTCATTGGTTTCTAATATGGTGAAAGGTGTAACTGAAGGTTTCAAGAAAGACTTGGAATTGGTAGGGGTAGGTTATAAAGCCGTTAACACTGGTAACACTTTGGATTTGGCTTTGGGTTATTCTCACAACATCATTTTTGAAGTTCCTTCTGAAATGAAAGTGAGCACTTTAACTGAAAAAGGTCAGAACCCTAAAATCTTCTTAGAAGGTATTGACAAACAATTGGTTGGTCAAGTTGCCGCTAAATTGAGAAGCTTACGTAAGCCTGAACCATACAAAGGAAAAGGTGTGAAATATCAAGGTGAGATCCTGAGAAGAAAAGCAGGTAAATCAGCTGGTAAATAAGCGTAAGGGATAACATTAACACTAACAGGCATCCGGCAGAATCGGGTGTTATAAAAATAAACAAGATGAATTCTAAATTGGTTCAAAGGCAAAAAATCAGGTATCGCATCCGCAAGAAGGTTGCTGGTACTGCAGTAAAACCACGCCTTTCAGTTTTTAGAAGCAATGCAGAGATCTATGCACAATTGATCGATGACGATAATGCTGTTACATTGGCTTCTGCCTCTTCAAGGGACAAAGATATTGCCGCTCAAAAAGTTACTAAAGTGGAGAAATCCAAATTAGTAGGTGCTGCAATAGCTACCAAAGCCATTGCTCTAGGTTTAACCACTGTTGTATTTGACAGAGGTGGTAACCTTTACCATGGTCGTGTGAAATCAGTTGCTGATGGTGCCAGGGAAGCTGGTCTTCAATTCTAATTTGCTAACAACAATTAATAGTTAGATAAATGTCTAAAGTAAACGTAAATAAGGTGAAAGCAGGTGGTGACATGGAACTCAAAGAAAAAGTAGTTGCCATTAACCGCGTAGTTAAAACCACTAAGGGTGGACGTACCTTCAGCTTTTCTGCTCTTGTAGTAGTAGGAAACGGTGCTGGTATTGTTGGCCAAGGTCTTGGTAAAGCTAAAGAAGTACAAGAAGCAATTGCTAAAGGTATTGATGATGCTAAGAAAAACCTGACCAAAGTTCCTGTAATGCATGGTACTATTCCTCACGAACAGTGGGCTAAAGAAGGTGCAGCAAAAGTTTTGATTAAGCCAGCTGCACACGGAGCGGGAGTTATCGCGGGAGGCAGCATGCGTGCTGTTCTTGAAAGCGCTGGTATCACCGACGTTCTTGCAAAAAGCTTGGGTTCTGCTAATCCACACAATGTGGTTAAAGCTACCATCAAAGCACTTGGTTTGTTGAGAGAGCCAGTACAAGTTGCTAAGACTCGTACGGTGAAACTGTCAAAAGTATTTAACGGATAATCCGAAAAAGATATTAAATGAAAAAGATCAAGATCACACAAGTAAAAAGCGGTATCGACAGACCGGAGCGTCAAAAATTAACTTTGAAAGCCCTTGGCTTAAATAAGTTGAACGCTTCTAAAGAAGTTGAAGCCACTCCACAGATCCTAGGTATGGTTAACAAAGTTAGCCATCTGGTGAAAGTTGAAGAGGTAGCTTAATCAACAAAAGATTTAGGAAAGCATAGTTGTATTTTATACTGCTATCTTTCCTATTTTTACGTTTTATATTTAACAACCTGCGAGGGGTGATTCCCCGCTAAGTACAAAATCAAATTCAGATGAAATTACACACACTCAAGCCAGCAGCTGGCTCAGTTCACAAGGAAAAACGTATTGGTAGAGGTGAAGCATCCGGAAAGGGTGGTACATCTACAAAAGGTAACAAAGGTGGTCAAAGCCGCGCTGGTTACAAGAGCAAAATGGCACACGAAGGTGGTCAGATGCCAATTCAACGTCGTATTCCTAAGCGTGGATTTAAGAATGCTAATCGTGTAGAATACAAAGTGTTTAATCTTGGTCAGTTGGATCAATTGGTAGAGAAATATGGTTTCACAGAGATTTCTTTGGAAAACTTATATATCAATGGTTTGATCAGCCGCACTGATAGGGTAAAAATTCTTGCCACAGGTGAATTGAAAGCAAAACTTTCTTTCAAAGTGAACAAATTAAGCGATAAAGCCAAAGCAGCAATTGAAGCAGCAGGTGGAAGCGTTGAAATAGTAAAGTAATTTTACTGTAACTTTCCAGACGCATCGGTGATGCGTCTTTTTTGGTTATGGATATTAACTTCTAACAAATAGTATCAGTGAAAAAATTAGTTCAGACTTTAAAGAATATATGGGCCATCGAAGAGCTGCGTAACAAGATTGTTATCACGTTGGCACTGGTGCTTACCTACCGTATTGGTAACCACATTGTTTTACCCGGTTTGGATCCAAACGGAATAGAAGCTGCTCAACAGGCTTCTAAAAGCAATGGCTTACTAGGTATTTTTGACATGTTTGCCGGTGGTGGTTTTTCACAAGCCTCTATCTTGGCCTTGGGTATCATGCCTTATATCTCAGCTTCTATCTTTATGCAGTTGATGACCATCTTGGTTCCTCAATTACAGAAAGTTCAGAAAGAAGGAGAGAGCGGCAGAAAGAAAATTAATCAGTGGACTCGTTACCTGACTGTGATTGTAACCATCTTCCAGGCTGCTGCCTATGTTGGTTATTTGAACAGCCCTGGATATGCAGAAGCTATTTTAGTGGCTTATAAACCCTTCTTTTGGTTCTCTACCATTCTTACCCTTACTGCAGGTACCCTGTTTGTAATGTGGTTAGGAGAGAAAATCCAAGACAAAGGTTTGGGTAATGGTACTTCTATCATCATCATGGTAGGTATCTTGGCTCGTCTTCCACAAAATATTGTTCAAGAATTTAGTGCCAAAGGTCAAAAAGGCGGTGGTGGTTTGTTGATCTTCTTAATTGAGATTGCCATCTTAGTAACCGTGATCATGGCTTTGATTATCTTGGTACAAGGTGTTCGTAAGATTCCTGTAAACTATGCCAAGCAAATTATTGGTAACCGTCAATTTGGTGGTGCTCGTCAGTTCTTACCAATTAAGGTAAATAGTGCTGGTGTTATGCCAATCATCTTTGCTCAGGCTATCATGTTCTTGCCTACCTTGGTTTCCTTTACCAATATTGATTCAGCTCAAGGTATTGTAAGAATCTTCAATGACCATAGCAATGTTTGGTACATGGTTATCTATTCCGTAATGGTTATTGGATTTACTTTCTTATACACTGCGTTGATCTTTAACCCTAAGCAAATCTCTGAAGACCTTAAGCGCAACAATGGTTTTGTACCTGGTGTTAAACCTGGTCAACCAACTGCAGATTATATTGGTTCTATCATGGATAAGATTACTTTGCCTGGCGCCATTTTCTTGGCCTTGGTAGGTATCATGCCAGGTTTTGCTCAGCGTTTAGGTGTTACACAAGGATTCAGCTCTTTCTTTGGAGGAACTTCTCTATTGATTATGGTTGGTGTAATCTTAGATACCTTACAGCAGATAGAAACACATTTGTTGATGCGTCAATACGATGGATTAATGAATAGCGGAAGGGTTCAAGGACGTCAAACAGTGTCTACCTCCACTATCTAATCTAATAAACGATAATGGTAAACCTGTTGGGCCAGTCCTAACAGGTTTATTTTTTTAGAACATGAGCAGAAGAAGCAATATGATAATTCATAAAACAGATGCAGAAATAGCCCTGATGAAGGACGCGGCAATGTTGGTTAGTAAAACACTTACTGAAGTTGCCAAAATGCTAAAGCCTGGCGTTACAACCATGGATATAGATAAGCTTTGTCTCAATTTTGTAAAAGAGCATAATGCTATTCCTTCTTTTTACAATTATCATGGTTATCCGCACCATATTTGTGCTTCTGTGAATGACGTGGTAGTACACGGTTTCCCCAATGATACACCCCTTAAAAATGGCGATATCGTTTCTATAGACATGGGTGTGATTTTAAAAGGCTGGCATGGTGATCATGCGTATACTTTTATCATGGGTGATGTAGCACCAGAGATTTTACAATTGGTAAAAGTGACCAAAGAATCTTTATACAAGGGAATAGAAAAAGCAGTGATCAATAATCGCGTGGGCGATATTTCTTATGCTATACAAGATCATACTGAAACAAAATTTGGTTATGGTGTTGTAAGAGAACTGGTTGGTCATGGATTGGGTAGAAGCTTACACGAAGATCCACAAGTACCCAATTATGGCAAACGTGGAACCGGTCATAAGATGAAAGAAAACTTGGTGCTAGCAATTGAGCCCATGATCAACTTAGGTGGTAGAGAAGTGTATACCGATGACGATGGTTGGACAGTTCGTACCCGTGATGGTCAACCTTCTGTGCATTTTGAACACGATGTTTGTGTTAAGCGCAACCAAGCTTTAATCCTTTCTGACTATAGTATTATTGAAGCTGCTGAAAAAGCCAATCCCCATTTGAATAGTTCCTATTACTAATACTGTGGGCTTTTGTAACTTAGACCCAAAGAGAACTGCATATGCTAAAAAATGGATTCTTTGGGCTATTACTTGTATTTAGTAGTAGTGTGTTGGCGCAATCGCCTGCAACCCTTGCTATCAGAGACTATCGCGTTAAGCAAGAACACCGCTGGTTAAAAGAATATCAATCCTTTTTGTCCATTCCCAATCTGGCATCGGACAAATCCAATATGGAGAAAAATGCCCAAGCCATTCTGCAAATGATGCAGGCTAGGGGTATTGGTAATTTACAACTATTAGAAGCCAAAACTCCTGGAATAGCGCCCGCTGTATATGGAGAAGTGATTACCCCCGGGGCCAAACAAACTATTATTTTTTACGCCCATTATGATGGACAACCTGCCGATAGTACCAAATGGTTCAAAGGCCTACATCCGTTTAAACCAACCTTATTCAATGGTTCATTAGAGCAACAAGCTATTCCTATTCCTTGGCCTACTGATCAAGCATCCATTAACCCTAATTGGCGAATCTATGCTCGTGGTGCTTCTGATGACAAAGCTGGTGTGATGTCTATTCTTTCAGCTTATGAATCTATAGTGGCTACTGGCATGAAAACAGCTTTTAATTTGAAATTCTTTTTTGAAGGAGAAGAGGAAGCAGGGTCAGAGCACTTGCATGAAATTTTGCAAAAAAATCAGTCTTTATTGGCATCTGATATTTGGATCATCTGTGATGGACCCGTTCATCAATCAGGTAAAAAAGCTGTGATATTTGGCGTAAGAGGTGATACCCATATTGAACTCACGGTGTATGGCAGTAAACGTCCCCTGCATAGTGGACACTATGGCAACTGGGCACCTAATCCAGCCAACTTACTTACCCATCTTTTAACGTCTATGAAGGATGAAAATGGAAAGGTATTGATCAAAGGTTTTTATGATGATGTTACGCCTCTTTCTGCCAAAGAAAAACAAGCGCTTGCGGCTATTCCAGCTCCAGATGCGCAAATGAAAAATGAATTGGGATTTGTACAACAAGAGAATAGCAACTGGTCTTTATCCGAAGCTATTTTACAACCATCGCTAAATATTAACGGATTACAAAGTGCCAATGTTGGTAAGCTATCTAGTAATGTAATACCCACTACTGCTACTGCATCTATTGACTTGAGATTGGTCTTGGGTAATGATGCTAGAAAGCAACAATTAAAAGTGGTAGACCATATTAAATTGCAAGGCTATTTTGTTACGGATCAAGACCCAACAGAAGCCCAGAGAAAGCAATATAGCAAGATTGCCAAAGTTCAATTGAGCGATGGATACAACGCACAAAGAACCTCTATGGATTTGCCCATTGCACAGCAAATTATTAAAGCAGTGCAATCTACTACGGTAGACCAAGTAGTGTTGATGCCATCGGTTGGAGGCAGTCTTCCACTCTTTGTTTTTGAAAAGGAACTGAAAGCTAAAACCATTACAGTACCTGTAGCCAATCATGATAATAACCAGCACGCAGAGAATGAAAACATTCGGTTAAGCAATCTTTGGAATGGGATTGAAACATTTGCTGCCATCATGCTCATGAAATAATGCCATGTCAAAGAAATTGATTGTAATTGGGGGAGGAGCAGCTGGATTTTTCTGTGCCGTAAATGCGGCAAGAATGCATCCCAATTTGGAAGTATTGATTCTAGAAAAAAGCAACAAATTATTGTCTAAAGTAAAAGTGAGTGGTGGTGGAAGGTGTAATACCACCCATGCTTGTTTTGAAATGGGCGACTTGGTTAAAAAATATCCAAGGGGGCAACAGTTTCTCAAAAAATCTTTTCACTGGTTTAATACTAAAGATACCATTGAGTGGTTTGAAGAAAGGGGCGTGAAATTGAAAACGGAACAAGACGGTAGAATGTTTCCGGATTCCAATGATTCACAAACCATTATTAACTGCTTGTTACAAGAAGCCGATAAATACAGCGTAAAACTGCAGTTGCAAACTGAAGTAACATCCATAAAGTCTTCGGAAGGTTTTGAACTCCAAACAGCAAATGGAAAAACCTTTCAATGTCAATGGCTTTGTGTTGCTACTGGTGGTTATCCAAAAGCTGCTATGTTTGATTGGTTAACCGCTTTAGGACACCAGATTGAATCTCCTGTTCCTTCTTTGTTTACTTTTAATTTACCCAAGCATCCGATTACAGCACTGATGGGGGTATCGGTTGAAAGGGCGCAGGTAAAAATCAATGGAACCAAATTAGTAGAAGAGGGACCCTTGCTCATTACCCATTGGGGATTAAGTGGCCCTGTTGTGTTAAAGCTTTCTGCCTGGGGAGCCAGACAATTGGCAGACGCTGCTTACCAATACCAGATTACGGTGAATTGGGTGCCAGACTATCACGAGAATAGTTTGCGTGAAGCATGGCATGGCATCAGAACATCTTTATCAGTACAAAAAATCATCAATCGTAATCCCTTTGGTTTACCTTCCAGAATTTGGATTTTTTTATTAGAAACTGCTGGTATCAATCCGGAAAATCGTTGGGCTGATTTAGCATCCAAAGACCAAAATAAGTTGATTCAATTACTCACTGGTCATAGCTTTCAAGTAAATGGCAAAACCACTTTTAAAGAAGAATTTGTTACTTGTGGGGGCATTAAATTATCAGAGATAGATGCCAATACCATGATGAGTAAGAAAATTCCCAATCTCTTTTTTGCAGGCGAGGTAATGGATATTGATGGGGTTACTGGGGGCTTTAATTTTCAAAATGCCTGGACATCTGGTTGGATAGCAGCCAAGAGTATTGGAGATCATATATAATGAAAACGGCCCCTTGGGAGGCCGTTTTCATTTGAAGTACATTATCCTTTTGATTTCGGAGCTGCTCCTTTATTTTCTTTGTAACGCATATCTGGTGTACCATCTTTTTTGGTTGGTCCAGCAGGTTTTGCTGCTTCTTTATTTTCTTTAAAGCGCATATCTGGTGTGCCGTCTTTTTTAGTAGGAGCGGCAGCTTTTGCAGCAGGTGCCGCTTTTTCAACTTTTGCAGCAGGTGCTGCTTTTTCAACTTTTGCGGGTGCAGCTTTAGCATCTTTTTTTGTTTGCGCAAAACTCATGCCTATCATACATACGAAGGCTGTCAGGATAAGTAACATTTTTTTCATGGCAATAATAATTTTGACTTCAATTTAATCATACCAATGTTCTTTCCCAATTTATACAACCTTTTCTTTCCTTAAATTATGATAAATGTTATAGTTGAGAAGCGGATTTCTGACCAATTTGCACAACATTGAGCAATTCCTTTGTAAAAAATTTAGTTGCAATAATGCCCAAGATTGATTAAATTAAACACTCAAATTGTCCATATGAGAAAAGTAAGCGATATCCTAAAAAGGAAAGGAAATAAAGTAAGTGCCGTTTCTTCAGACCTTACTGTGATCAAAGCCCTTGAATTAATGGCGGAGCAAAATATTGGTTCTTTAGTAGTCATGGAAGCGGATCGGTTTTTGGGCATTATTACAGAAAGAGACTATTCCAGAAAAGTAATATTAAATGGAAGGCATTCGAGTGAAACCCCAGTAGGTGAAATCATGACAACTGATTTTCCACCAGTGGCACCTCAGGATTCCGTTGAAAAATGTATGCAGCTCATGAGTTCCAAACATATAAGATACTTACCTGTATATGATTCCGGAAAATTAGTAGGGATTATCTCTATCAATGACGTAGTTACGGAAACCATTTTGAATCAACAGGAGACAATCTCCCAATTACAGACTTATATTCAGTCTTAAAATAAACTAACATATTTGAAAGCCGGTGAAATTGACTCACCGGCTTTTTTTGGTCTTCATCCAAGGATTTGTTTGAAATTTGATAATTCAGACAAGTTTTTTTGTTCCTTTCTATTCCAGATTTACATAATACACGGTTTTACGTTATTTTTAGAGGGTGACATTTCAACCAATCCTATCAATGCGTTAATTATGAAATCATTCCCATCGGTCTTTTTGGCCGGAAGCCTAACCCTTTTTTTATTGTCATCCTGCAAGGATAAAACAGAAGCCCCTGCCGCTCTTAATCCAGAAGTTAATGTAGTAACGGTTGGTCAACAGACCATTCCTTTTTACACTGATTATGTAGGAGAGACCTTTGGTCAGGAAGACATACAAATTCAATCAAGGGTAGATGGTTGGATTACAGGTATCCATTTTAAAGAAGGTGATATGGTTCAAAAGGGGCAATTACTATATACTATTGATGACTTGCCCATTAGAAATAAAATTGACCAAGCCCAAGCAAATCTGGCACAGGCCAATACCGGCAAAGTAAAAAACAAGGCTGAGTTGGATAGGGTACAACCCCTAACCGCCATGCACGCACTTAGTCAAAGAGACCTTGATGCGGCTAAAGCCAATTATGAAGCTTCCATTTCTCAAGTAGATGCTGCTTCAGCTGCATTACGCAATAGCAAGATAGAATTGGAATACACTAGAATTACTTCTCCTATTACAGGCGTCATTGGAATTTCTAAAGTATTGGTGGGTGATTATATTGGAAAATTGAATACAGGAGGACCTTTGAATACGGTCTCTTCAATTGGTAAAATGCGTGTTCGTTTTTCTATTACAGAAGACGAGTACCTAATGTTTGCCAAACGCAAAGCTGGAAACTCTCACAAAATCTTGCAAAATCAACTGTCTGCTGAATTGCTTTTGAGCGATGGTACCGTGTATAGTGAAAAAGGAAATATTAGTTTGTCTAATAGGCAAATTGATCCTGCAACAGGTTCATTGTTGGTACAAGCAGAATTTTCCAATCCACAAAACCTGCTCAAGCCAGGGCAATACGTAAAACTCCGTTTGCAAACCAATGAGTTTAAAGACGCCATTCTTTTGCCACAACAAGCAGTGAATCAGATTCAAAATTTATTCCAAGCATTTGTACTCAATGATAGTGGAATGGTAAAACCTACTGTTATTCAAACTGGTAAAAGAGTAGGTAGTAACTGGATCATCAAGAGTGGTTTAAAACCCGGAGATAAAGTGGCTATTTTGGGTAGCATGGTGGTGAAACCAGATGTGGTGATAAAAGTCATCCCAGTTACTTGGAATTATGATTCCACTTCTAAACAATAATCTTATCTCTAACTGATTTATATGAGTGAATTTTTTATACGCCGGCCAATAGTTGCCATGGTCATTTCCATTTTCATTGTGATTATGGGCTTATTGACACTTCAAGGCATACCGGTTGCAAAATATCCCGATATCACACCACCCATGGTGCAAGTTCAGGCATCCTATACAGGTGCCAATGCGGTAGACATGGAACAAACTGTGGCTACTCCCATTGAACAACAAGTAAATGGGGTAGAAAATATGTTGTACATGAAGTCTGTGAACTACAATGGTTCCATGACTTTGCAGGTTTCTTTTGAAGTAGGCACTGATTTGGATGTGGCCAATATGCTTACCCAGAATAGGGTGTCAAGAGCCAATCCATTCCTTCCTCCCGAAGTAATTAACCTAGGAGTAAACGTAAAGAAATCATTGACTTTTCCTTTGATGATGTTTTCTGTGTATTCTCCTTCCAAATCCTATAATGCAGATTTCATTAATAACTACGCCTTTATCAATTTAATTGATGAATTAAAAAGGATCAAAGGGGTGGGTGATGTATCTGTGATGGGTAGTTCAGAATATGCCATGCGTATATGGGTAAAACCTGATCGTTTGGCCAAACTAAAGATTACGGCTTCTGATGTCATGAATGCCATTAAGGCTCAAAATAATATTGTACCCGGTGGTGCCTTCGGCGATGCTCCTTCCAAGCCAGGCGTTCAAAATACCTATACGGCTACCTTGCAACAACGATTGGTGTCAGAAGAAGATTTTGGAAATATCTTACTCAAATCCAATGCTAATGGTGCCCAAGTAAGATTGAAAGATGTGGCACGTATTGAATTGGGTTTACAGATGTATAACCTGAGTTCCAACTTAAATGGTAGTCCTTGTGCGGCCATTGCTATTTATCAGATTCCTGGATCAAATGGTTTGGATGTTGCCAACAAAGCAAAAGCAAAAATGGATGAGTTAAAATCTAGGTTCCCACAAGGCTTAGATTATACCACCAGTTTAGATACTACTCAAGCCATTACCGTAGGTATTGAAGAGGTATTACATACTTTGTTTGAAGCGGTGATTCTTGTAATCTTAGTGGTATTCCTTTTCTTACAAGATTGGAGGGCTACATTGATTCCTTTATTAACCGTACCAGTATCATTGATTGGTACTTTTATTGTGTTCCCATTATTGGGTTTCTCTGTAAACCAATTGTCTTTGTTGGGTATGGTATTGGCCATTGGTCTAGTAGTAGATGATGCCATTGTGGTAGTGGAGGCCGTGATTCATGAAATGGAACATGGGCTCAATCCAAAAGAAGCTACCAGCAAAGCCATGAAAGAAGTAGGAGGTCCAGTTGTGGCCATTGCCGTGATTCTTTGTGCGGTATTTATTCCAGTGGCTTTGTCCGGTGGAATCACAGGAAGACTCTATCAACAATTTGCCATCACCATTGCTATTTCAGTAGCTCTATCGGCATTCAATGCCTTGACCTTGAGTCCCGCCTTAGCAGCCATTTTGTTAAAACCAAAGAAACCAAGTAAAGGATTATTACAAAGATTCTTTGATGGCTTTAACAAGTACTTTGACAAGTTCACCAACGGCTATGTAAAAGTGGCCAGTTTTGCCGCTAGAAGATTGTTCTTAACGGTGATGATTTTGGTAGGTATTTGTGTTGCTACTGGATTCCTTGCATTAAAAGTACCTGGTGGATTTGTACCGGAAGAAGACGAGGGATATTTTATGTTGGCCATTCAGTTGCCAGATGCTGCATCTAAGGATAGAACAGAAGCCATTTCTAAAAAAGTGGAGTCTTATTTTAAAGGCATGGAAGAAATTAGTTCTTACACGGCCATTAATGGTTTCAATATTTTATCTGGTACAGCTACATCCAATTCAGCCATGGCGTTTATCAGTTTAAAACCTTGGGATGAAAGGAAAAAAACTGTTGCACAAATTGTGAACGAAATGAATGGGGTTTTAACCAAAAATGTTACAGAAGCAACGGTGATTGTATTTGGTCCACCACCTATTCAAGGGTTGGGTTCAGGAGCCGGTTTTACCATGATGTTGCAAGACAAAGCAGGGAAGTCTCCACTCTATTTGGCGCAACAGACCCAACGCTTTATTGCTATAGCTTCTAAGCGTCCTGAAATAGGAAAAATCTATACCTTATTTAGACCTACGGTGCCTCAGAAATCTATTCAAGTAGACAAAGAGAAAGTACAAAAAATGGGTATTCCATTACAAGAAGTAAATGGTGCTATCTCTGCTTATTTGGGTGGAGCATTTATCAATAACTTCAATGCATACGGAAGACAGTATAGGGCCTATATTCAATCTGAAGCTGAGTATAGAATGAAACCAGATGATATTAACCAATACTTTGTTCGTGATCCAAATGGGAATATGGTTTCTCTTGGAACACTGGCTAAAGTAAAAGACACTACGGGACCTTCATTTACCAATCACTTTAATATTTATCGCTCTGCAGAGTTGAGCGGTGTACCAGCACCAGGTGTAAGTTCTGATATGGCATTACGTGTATTAGAAGGAGTTGCTAAAAAAGTATTACCCAATGATATTGGCTATTCTTGGAGTAATACTTCATATCAGGAAAAAGAATCTGCAGGTAAAGGAGCTTCTGTATTTATTATGGCACTTTTATTTGTGTTCTTAATCTTGGCGGCTCAATATGAAAGTTGGAAACTTCCATTCAGTGTTTTGTTGGGAACACCTTGGGCGGTTATGGGTGCATTATTAGGTTTGTTTATTGGCGGTTTATATGCCACTACTTATGTAAACAACGTATTTGCTCAAATTGGTTTGGTGATGTTGATTGGATTGAATGCCAAAAATGCCATCCTGATTGTTGAGTTTGCCAAAATGAAAATGGACAATGAAGGGTTGCCACCATTTGAAGCTGCCATTGAAGGCGCTAGGTTGCGTTTTAGACCCATCTTGATGACCAGCTTTGCCTTTATTCTAGGAGTAGTTCCATTAATGACAGCTACCGGTGCAGGTGCAGAAGCAAGAAGGGTAATGGGTACTTCTGTATTCAGTGGTATGTTGGTTGCCACTATTGTAGGGGTAATTCTGATACCAGCTTTCTTTGTTTTAATTGAAGGCAAGAAAAAGAAAAAAGCAACTGTTGCACCTGCAACTGTAACCAATCATTCAACGCACTAACATGACAAAGCAATTATTTATATTCTCACTGGGTGCTCTTTTATTGTTTGGCAGTTGCCGTGTTTCTAAAGCATACGAGCAACCTCAAACTGCAACGCCTACGGCTTATGCAGATAATGCCAATACTGATACAACACCCTTGGTTAAATGGTTTGACCTTTTCAAAGACACTGCTTTGCAAACCATTATCAAAACCACGCTAGATAATAATCGGAACCTGCAATTAGCTAGTGCTAGGGTTTTAGAAGCACAAATGCAGGCTGATATTATCAAGATTAACCAATATCCCTCTTTCAATTACCAAGTACAAGCAGGTGGTGGAACTGCAGGAACTGATGCACTCAAAGTAGGCGGTGGATTAAATAGCGCTGTTTTTAAAGCTGCGGGTGTGCTAAATTGGGAGATTGATCTTTGGGGTAAACTTAGAGGAGCCACTGCTTCTGCAAGGGCACAGATTTTGGCTGTTGACGAAAATAGAAATGCCTTAAAAGTGAGTCTTGTAGCAGAAGCTGCAAGTTTGTATTTTATTTTAAGAGACTTGGACAATCGTTTGTTAATTGCCCAACGCACATTGGCTTCAAGAAAAGAGAGTACCAAGATCATCACTCAACGATATGAGAAAGGATATATTTCTGAACTTGATCGTTATCAAGCAGTTCAACAGGAAGCACAAGCAGCAGCATTGATTCCAAATATTTCAAGACAGATTGTTCAAACAGAAAATGCTATTAACCTGTTAATGGGAAAAACTCCTGGTACTGTTTCAAGAGGGGCATCATTGTTTAACCAAATCTTGCCTCCATCTATTCCCGCAGGATTGCCATCTCAATTATTGTTGCGAAGACCAGATATCAAGGCTTCTGAAAAAGCCCTTAATGCACAATATGAAAAAATAGGCGTGGCTGAAGCGTCTAGATATCCCTCTTTCTCGCTTACAGGTTTATTAGGTTTTGCTAGTCCTCAATTGGGTTCCTTGGTCAGCAATGGATTTGTTGCCAACGGCTTTGCTGGACTGGTTGGTCCCATTTTCCAATTTGGACAAAACCTTAAGCGTGTTCAAGTAGAAAGAATTAGAACCCAACAAGCACAGTTGCAGTATGAACAAACCGTGTTGGCTTCTTTTGCAGATGTAAACAATGCCTTAATTGCCAATAAAACATTTGCAGAAGAATACGCGAATAGAAAGATTCAAGCAGACGCGGGAAGAAAGGCTTTAGAACTTTCTAATGCTAGGTATAATTTTGGTTATACGTCTTATTTAGAAGTGTTAACCCAAGAAAATAGTCTATTTGATGCAGAGTTACAAGAATCTGTTTTAATGCAACAAAAGCTAAACGCTTTGGTTGGTTTGTATAGAGCACTTGGTGGTGGATGGAATTAATCATTTCAAACAATAAAAAAGCTGCCCCGTTTTTAAAACAGGGCAGCTTTTTATTTTAAACCAGCACTAATTAGCAGTGTAAGGTTGAATGTGTAATTGATTATTTGGTAGCCAATACAAACGAAACAGTTGAGCTAGGTTTGGTACTCAGGCTTGGGAAGATAGTTGTGTTGGTAATTGGATCGGTATATTCATCTGCCAAGAAACTATCGCCGTAGGCTTTTACATAAATGGTTTGCCCTTTCTTGAAACCAAGGTTTACAAAAAAACTGGTGGTTAGGTTAAAGTCATTCATTTGTGAAGCAGCGCCACTACTCCTCACTTTTACTTCAGCTAAATAATTATTAGAATTGACACTACCATTATCGCTAAAGAATAAACGAATATATTTTTCTTTTCCAGAAGGATTGTTGAAGACAGGATCAATATGTACACCAGTAACACCGGCAGCTTGAATAGCATCGTTAAATGGCGTAATCACTAAATTGCTTACAGCGATGCTAGAATTTACGGCCATGGATTCACTCTTAGAAATAACGGTAGTAGCATGGTTGGTTGCAGCATGATAGATGCCCATGATTTTACCAGTACCATAGCCTTGCTTGGCATAACTGATATCATAAGTGCCATAGGGGATACTGTCTAGTGCCCACTTACCATCTGCTCCTGTTTTGGTGCTGACGGTACTATTGTCAATACTTACGGTAACGCCACTCATATCTGCTTGGCGGTTGCCTTCTTCATCGTATAATAAAATCATGCCTTGTATGTTGGCTCTGTTTTGTTGTGCCAAAACAACATCAGGAACAGCAATGCTGTGATTACTATTGTTTTTACTACAGCCGATAGCAAGGACTATTAAAATGGCGAAGGATTTTTTCATGTTTTTTTTAGTTTATCTGTTGTTGAAATGGGAAATTACGAAATCGTTATTGGAAAAAATGTCAATTATGCTTCAACTGTTTTTGATTTCTCAACAGATAGATGGGATATTTAAGTCTTTAATAGCTGCCATGAAGTACTTGAAGTGCCAATTCATATTAATTATTTTATCTATTTTTTTACTAGATGCGGGCGCTCAAAATATACAGCGATATAAAGATATCTCTTTCTCCTATCCTGATTCTATACTCAATATTCCCTATGGATCTGCCCAAAATCTTAATGGAAAAACGGAGGAATTGCTCTTGGATTTGTATTCCCCAGGTATAGCAGATACTGCCACTAAAAGACCCTTGATGATTTTCATACATGGGGGAGGCTTTCAAAGCAATACCAAATCTGGGGCCTATCCCAATTTAATCTGCAACGGATTGGCCAAGAGGGGCTATATGGTTGCTACCATTAACTATAGATTAGGGATTCCAAAAACTAAAACAGAAAATGAATATGCAGAAGCCATGTATCGTGCTGTTCAAGACGCAAAAGCAGCAGTAAGATTTTTTAGAAGGTATGCAGATAAATATCGCATAGACCCAGATCAGATTTTTGTGATGGGTAGTTCAGCTGGAGCCAAAACCGCCATGCACTTGGCATATCTAGATCAAGAAGAAGTGCCACTTGGTGTAGATCAAAACAAACTAGGAAACTTAGAGGGTAATAGCGGCAATCCTGGCTATTCTTCTAAAGTTAGTGCTGTTGTTAATTGCTGGGGTGCCATGATTGATTATCGTTGGATTCAAAAAGGAGATGCTCCCTTATTTAACATATCCGGAACGGCAGATAAAACAGTTCCTTTTGATTCTTCTTTTAATTACCATGGATTCAAATATGGAAGTGCCGTCCTATACAACCAAGCATTGCAACAAGGCATTGCTACTGGTCTAAGATTATTTTATGGATCAGGCCATACTTTAGATAATGACAAGAAAAAGCAAGACAGTGCGCTGCAAGATTTGAGTGCTTGGCTCTTTACTCAGTTAAAAATAAATGCGCCTGAAAAACCTGAAATTTTTAAATGGGAACAAGACATTTCAAAGCTAGAAGCCAAAGACAAAACAGAAAAAGGAAACAGTGAAACTGTGTTGTTTATTGGAAGTTCTTATATCCGTTTATGGGATCAATTGCCTGCACAAATGAAACCATTGAAAACCATTAATCGTGGATTTGGTGGGTCTAAATTGCAAGAAGTGGCGTATTATCTAGACAGGTTGCTCTTGGCCCATCAAGACTTGAAAGGCGTATTCCTTTATGTGGGTAATGATATTGTTGGAAATAATCTAGATAAAACAGCTTTACAGGATCTGGAATTGGTCAAATATATTACGCTGAAAATTAGGGCCAAGTATCCAACCATTCCAATTTTCTGGAACCAAATTTCACCTTCGGAAAAAAGATGGGCAGTTTGGGATAGAATTTCAGAAGCCAATGAACTAATCAAAACTTACTGTTCTCAACACCCTAATTTGTATTATGTTGAAACTGCAACAAGTTATTTAGGTAAAGATGGTAAGCCCATTAGTATTTTGTTTAGGGAGGATAAGCTGCACTATAATGATGCAGGTTATGTTATTTGGGCCAATTATGTAAAACAAGCATTCAAACAAGTATATGGAAAATAAACAAACCATTTCTTCTAATCCCAAAGCAGCACTTATCTATGCCATACTAGTAGGATTTGCTTTTTCTGCTAATTACACCAATCATGCGCCTTTAAAAGATTGGTTGATGAAAAGTTTTGATAGTGTAGAACATCCCTTTACCAAAACCATGTTTGGCTTTTTAACAACGGCCATTTTTTTAACCCATGCTATCATGCAAATTCCTGGTGGACATTTGGCTGATAAGTTTGGTCCCAAGAAAGTGGTTACCATAGCCCTTTCTATTGTTTGTATTGGAAATTTTGGAATTGCTTTTGCTAGCTCTTATGAACAATTATTGTTCTGGAAATTTTTAGTAGGCTTTGGTACTGGAACAAGTTTTGTAGCAGGTGCTAGATATATTTTTCAATCCACCCCAACCAATAAATTATTATTGTATCAAGGCTATTATGGAGCTAGTGTTTTATTGGGTTCAGGTTTTGTCATATTTGCCATTCCTCAAATAGCTGGATATTTTCAAAGTTGGTCTGCAGCATTTCTTGCTTCCGCAACAGTTGCTGTTTTGGTTCTATTTGCATGGGTATTATTGGCGCCACCTGCAGGAAACAAAGAACATCCTCATGGGTCTTTATTAAAAATGTTGGCTCATGGAGAATTGTGGTTATTGGGATTGGTTCAAATGGCCTCTTTTGGATTGGTGATTGTAATTGGTTCTTGGATCACTACATTGTTAAAAGATAATTTTATTTTTTCCAATAAACTACTCATCAGTTTTATTGCATCCTTGGTATTATTATTAGGATTAGTTTCAAGACCTCTTGGTGGCAAAATGGTTCAATTGTTGGGTGTGCGAAAACTGTTATTGGGAAGTTTGACCATGAATGCAGCGGGATGTTTTCTATTAGCTTTTTTCCCAGAGTTTTTGGCATTAGATATTGTAGCCATTTTATTATTGGGCATGGGTTGCGGATTACCTTATGCAGGCATGTTTAATAGAGCAGCACATTTATTTCCTGGTAGGGCAGGAGCAGCCATGGGTTTGGTGAATATGTTGGGTATAGTTTTTATTTTAGTGGGTACGCCCATAGTAGGAAAGGTTGCCGATGGTGCGGGTAATTTTTCCAATGCATTTATTGCACTTGGCGTATTTGCGGTTTTCATTGCGTTGATTTCTTTAAAAATTAAGAACGATTAAATTGTTGCCATGAATTTGATGCATCTTTTTGACATCTCTCTCAAAGGAAAAAAGGATTATGTTGGTTTAGAATTTAACCAACAGTCCCTTAGTTTTGGACAAATTGATCAGCGTAGTAATCAAGTAGCTAATTTCTTATTGCAAACAGGATTTGTTCCGGGAGATAGACTGGCAGTTTATTTGGAGAACTGTATTGAAATGATTGATATCTATCTTGCCGCCATTAAAATAGGCGTCATATTTGTTCCCATCAATATTCTTTACAAAGAAAGAGAGATAGGACATATTTTATCAGATGCAGAACCCAAAAAATTAATTGCCAATGGTCCTGTGCCTGGTGGTTTTGATGCATGGCAATTAAATGAGCTTGTTCAAGCTTTACCAGGGATTAAGAATTCCCCAATTGATAGCAGTCATCTCAATGGTGATAGTCCTGCCGCCATTGTTTACACTAGTGGCACTACAGGCACATCTAAAGGTGCCATACTTACACACAATAATTTTATCAGCAATGGTTTAAACCTAGTTAACTGTTG
>CAIZMD010000745.1 GCA_903933995.1 uncultured Bacteroidota bacterium | reverse complement strand
GATAGCAGTCATCTCAATGGTGATAGTCCTGCCGCCATTGTTTACACTAGTGGCACTACAGGCACATCTAAAGGTGCCATACTTACACACAATAATTTTATCAGCAATGGTTTAAACCTAGTTAACTGTTGGCAAATAAAAGAGCAAGACAGATTCTTATTGAGTTTGCCCTTGTTTCATGTTCATGCTTTGGGTAATGGGATTCACGCATGGCTTATGAGTGGGTGTAAGATGAAACTCTTAGTTAGATTTGAACACCAAAAAGCATCGGAAGAATTTATACAATTCAAACCAACTTTATTCTTTGGAGTGCCAACAGTCTACATTCGTTTACTAGAACTTCCAGAAGCAACAGCAAAGATTATTGGATCTAATGCTAGATTATTTGTTTGTGGCTCAGCACCACTTCCTGCTCAAGTTTTAGAAGCATTTCAAGAAAAGTATGAACAAGTTATCTTGGAGAGATATGGTATGACAGAAACCCTGATGAATATTAGCAATCCTTACTATGGAGAAAGAAGACCAGGCACCATTGGATTTCCATTACCTGGAATTTCTGCCAAAATCGTCAAGCCCGATGGCAGCTTGGCCCAAGTGGATGAGGAAGGAGAGGTTTATGTAAAAGGGCCCAATGTATTTGCCGGTTATTGGAAAAGAGAACAGGCTACCGCCGATGCATTTGTAGATGGCTATTTTAAAACAGGAGATATGGGCGTGGTATCAGCTGATGGCTATTTTACCCTTAGGGGCAGAAAATCTGATTTAATCATTAGTGGTGGATTCAATATTTATCCCAGAGAAATAGAAGAATTTTTATTAGAACAAGCTGGCGTAAAAGAAGCATCCGTTGTGGGGGTTCCTCACGAAACAAGAGGGGAAATGCCGATTGCTTATTTGGTGCTTGAAGCTTCAGCGGATCTAATAGCCATTGAAGCGGCTTGTCAAAAAACCTTTGCTTCTTTTAAAGTTCCCAGAAAGTTTTTGGCCATTGACCAATTACCCCGAACAGCCCTTGGGAAAGTTCAAAAACACCTTTTGCCCAAGCCATAGACCCGGATTTCCGCCCAAAAACAGCATTTTTAGCCCTGAAACCCCCAATTTTAGGGCTAATTTCCTTTGTAAATCCCGTCTTTTCCTTACCTTCGCAGCCCCGAATTTTAAACCATCGGGGTTATTTTATGCAATTTTTCTTGAAACAATTAAATGCAGATGCACAGGAGAACGCCGCAGCTTCAGAAGCTGTTGAAGTTCCTACTGCAACAACAAATGCACCTGTGGCTGAAGCACCTACAGCGGTTGTGGAAGCACCTGTTGCTGTTGAAACAGCACACGATGACTTTGACTGGAGTATCGACAAACGTAACGTAAGTTCTTATGCCGAAACTGAAAGATTAAAGTATGACAAAGTATACGATGAAACCTTTGTACAAATTGCCGATGGCGAGATTGTTAGAGGTGGTGTTGTAGCATTGACCAAAACTGACGTAGTAATCAACATTGGCTTTAAAAGCGATGGTTTGGTTTCACTAAACGAATTCCGTGACGTACCAGGCTTGAAAATTGGTGACGAAGTGGAAGTAATGGTAGTTGAAAAAGAAGACAGGGGCGGTAACTTGCACCTGAGCCGTAAATCTGCTCGCATCTTCCGTGCTTGGGAAAGAATTGTGGAAGTACACAAGACTGGTGAAGTTATCACTGGTACTGTTACTAGCAAAACCAAGGGTGGTTTGATTGTAGACGTATTTGGTATGGAAACTTTCTTACCAGGTTCTCAGATTGACGTTAAACCTGTAACTGACTACGATCAGTTTGTAGGAAAAACTATGGAGTTCAAAGTGGTTAAGATTAACGAAGCCATTAAGAATGCCGTAGTATCTCACAAAGCACTGATTGAAAGTGATATTGAAGCACAACGTGCCGAGATCATGAGCAAACTAGAAAAAGGACAAGTATTGGAAGGTGTGGTGAAAAACATCACAGACTTTGGTGCTTTCATGGATCTTGGTGGCTTAGACGGTTTGTTGTACATCACCGATATTTCATGGGGCCGTATCTCTCACCCAAGCGAAGTGGTGAAGATGGACCAGAAATTACAAGTGGTAGTATTGGACTTCGATGACGACAAAAAGCGTATCAGTCTTGGTCTGAAACAATTGACTCCACATCCTTGGGACGTATTGCCTGAAGGTTTGTCTGAAGGATCAGTTGTAAAAGGTAAAGTGGTAAATATTGAAGATTACGGTGCATTCTTAGAAATTCAGCCTGGTGTTGAAGGTCTGGTTCACGTATCTGAAATCACTTGGGCTAACACCCCAATCAACGCTAAGGAATTCTTCAAATTAGGAGATGAGTACGAAGCTAAAGTGGTTACCCTTGACAAAGACGCAAGGAAAATGAGCTTGAGCATCAAACAAATGAGCCAAGATCCTTGGAGTACTATTGAAAACAAATTCCCTGAAAACAGCAAGCACAAAGGTTTGGTGAAAAACATCACTCCTTATGGCGTATTTGTTGAGTTGGAGCCAGGTATTGGTGGTATGATTCACATCAGCGACTTAAGCTGGTTGAAGCGTTTCAATCACCCAACTGACTACACTAAAGTTGGTGAATACATTGATATCATCATCTTGAGCATTGATAAGGAAAACCGCAAATTGCAATTAGGTCACAAGCAATTGGAAGAAGATCCTTGGAATGCACTTGAAGATACATTTGCTGTAGGTACTGTTCATGAAGGAACTGTTACTCGCAAAGATGACAAAGGTGCTTTGGTACAATTACAGTATGGTTTAGAAGGATTCACACCTAACCGTCACCTGAACAAGGAAGATGGTTCTACAGTGAAAGCTGACGAAACTACACAGTTTGTTGTGATCGAGTTTGATCGTAACGAAAAGCGTATTGTATTGAGCCACGCTCGTATCTGGGAACAACAAGTAGCTGAAGTGAAAGAAACTGCTAAAAAAGAAGCAAAAGCTGAATCTGAAAGCACTAAGAAAGCTGTTAAAAACATCCAAGCCAAGGTTGAAAAAACAACTTTGGGTGACCTGAGCGCACTTGCCGAAATCAAGGCAAAATTGCAGGAAGGCGAAGGAGATAAGCAATAATTCCTGTTTGAATCAGTCAAAAGGCTGTTCCGCTTAGGTGGAACAGCCTTTTTAGGTAATTCTTAACTAGGATTTGGCCCAAACCAAGATCCAAGTTTATATATTGCCCGATAATAACTAATTTTGCAAACTTGTATGAATAGGATCCTCATTTTATTGTTTTCGGTTCTGGTACTCGGCAGCTGCTCCAACAAGTTCTCCAAGATTGTGAAGAGCAAGGATTACGAGTACAAGCATAAGATGGCGGACCAGTATTACGAGCAAAAGAATTACGGATACGCACAACAGCTCTTTGAAGACATTTTTCCCTATATCAAGGGCACTCCCGGATACGAAGAGGCTTATTATAAATTTGCCTATTCCTATTACTACCAGAAGGATTATCTAAATGCAGAGAATCTTTTTAAGAGTTTTGTGGAGAGTTTTCCAAACAGTGCCAAAGTGGAAGAATGTGATTACATGCGGGCTTACTGCTATTTTAAGCAGTCTCCCAAGATTGATCTTGATCAAACCAATACCAATAAGACCATTGGTCTGATGCAAACTTTTATCAATACCCACCCAAGTTCTCCTAGAGGAAAAGAGGCGGCTGATATTATTGACAAATGCAGGGAGAAATTGGAAGCCAAAGATTATAAGAGTGCTGGATTGTATTACAACCTAGGATTCTTTAAGGCCGCGGCCATTGCCTATGGAAACGTGTCTGATAATTTTCCAGACAGCAAAAAGGCGGATGAGTACAAGCTGCAAGTAATTAAGTCTTATTTCAAATATGCTGAAATGAGCTATGAAGACAAGCAATTGGCACGCTATGAAAAAGTGTTGTCAGAATGTGCCGACTTCTCAGAGCGATTCAGCGAAAGCAAATACCTGGCAGAAGTGGCCAAAATAAAAACACAAACAAATAACTTTATCAAAAACCTGAAAAAATGAGCAAATTAAGAAGGCAAATGAGCGCTAACACTGCCAGCGTTGTTGAAACCAAAAGCCTGATTGAGATCAAAGGAAAAACAGGTAATTTGTACGAATCCATTGCCATCATTGCAAGAAGGGCTAACCAAATTAATATTTCTTTGCGTGAGGAACTACATAATAAACTAGAAGAATTTGCTAGCCACACTGACTCTTTAGAAGAAATTCACGAAAACAAAGAGCAGATAGAAATCTCTAGGGCTTATGAAAAAATGCCTAATCCAGCTATCTTGGCTACCCAAGAGTTCATGGAAAACAAAATCTACCATAGAAGAAATAACGAGAACGACCTGTTCCGTTAATAGATAAAATTTATGTAAATACCTAAAACGACAGCATTTGCCTGTCGTTTTTTGTTATTTTCAAGTCTAACTAGAAACCATGTTGCAAGGAAAAAAAATCTTACTGGGAATTACGGCCAGCATTGCTGCCTATAAATCTATCCTATTGGTTAGGTTGTTGGTGAAAGCTGGAGCAGAAGTAAGGGTGATCATGACCCCTGCCGCAAAAGATTTTGTATCTCCCTTGGTCTTGTCTACACTGACCAATCATCCCGTGTTAATAGAGCTTGCTGGTACCGAAGGATGGTCAAATCATGTGGAGTTAGGCCGATGGGCAGACTTATTTGTGATAGCGCCTTTAAGCTGTAATAGTTTGGCAAAAATGGCCAATGGGCAATGCGATAATCTATTAATGGCAAGCTATCTTTCTGCAACCTGTCCGGTAATGGTGGCGCCAGCCATGGATGAAGACATGTGGCAGCATAACAGCACCAAAAGGAATTTGCAAACCCTACATAACGATGGCATTTATATTATGCCCGTTGAAACGGGAGAGTTGGCAAGTGGTTTATTTGGTCCGGGTAGAATGGCTGAACCCGAAACCATTTTACACGCAATGATCAGTAGATTTTTTAGAAAAGATAGTTTGAAGGGAAAGCGTGCTTTGGTTACAGCTGGTCCTACATTTGAAGCTATTGACCCTGTTAGATTTATAGGCAATCATTCCTCAGGACAAATGGGCTTTGCACTAGCTGAAGCTTTGTATTTGCAAGGTGCCGATGTGGTTTTGGTAACAGGTCCAACAGCACTTACTCCAGCCTTTGCCGGCATTGGATTGGTAAGGGTAGTTAGTGCTGCAGAAATGTTTGAAGCTTGTAATAGAGTGTTTGGTAATATGGATATTGCTATATTATCTGCGGCCGTAGCCGATTATAAAATGGAGCATATCGCGGAGCAAAAAATCAAAAAGACAAATACAGATCCCACTTTACAATTGGTGAAAACAAAAGATATTTTGGCCCATTTGGGTGCGTCTAAAAAGCCTGGTCAATTTGTAGTAGGCTTTGCACTAGAAACAGAGAATGAATTAGAAAATGCACAGAAAAAACGGTTGGCCAAAAATGCCGATGCCATTGTACTCAATTCTCTCAATGACCAAGGTGCTGGTTTTGGAAGTTCGCAAAATCAGGTAACCATTCTTGACCAAGATGGGGCAGGATTATTCATACCCCTTGTTTCAAAAACCGTTGTAGCAGAGCAAATTGTTTCATACATTGTATCCAAGATTCATGCATAAGAAATTACTCATACTGTATACAGTTTGTCAAATGTTGGTTCTTGGAGCAGCTGCTCAGGAACTTAATGCGCGTGTAACCGTTATCTCCAATAGAGTAGGAACAACTGTTGATAGGAAAATATTCACCAACCTACAACAACAATTAACCAACCTGCTCAATACACGCAAATGGACCAATGAAACCTACAAAGTGCAGGAGAAAATTGACTGTAGTTTTATCATAAACATAGAACAAGTAGTTGAGCCAAATATTTACAAAGCAACGCTTACGGTGCAAGCGGCTAGACCCATTTATAATGCTTCTTATAAGTCAGCTATTGTGAATTACCAAGACGCAGATTTAACTTTTAAATACATAGAATTTCAACCAGTAGAGTTCAATGAAAATAGGGTACAGGGTAATGATGCATCTGCCGCCAATCTAACTGCTGTGATTGCTTTTTATGCTTATTCTATTATAGGATTGGACAATGATTCTTTTAGCCCAAAAGCAGGCGAAAATCAATTTAACAAAGCACTAAATGTAGTGACCAATGCACCAGAGGGAAAAAATATTGCAGGTTGGCGCATCTTTGATGGTTTACGCAATAGATACTGGCTTAATGAAAACCTCACCAATAATAAATACAATATTATCCATGACGTGATTTATACCTACTATCGAGCAGGTATGGACAAGTTGTATGACAATGAAGCTGAAGCTAGGGGTAATATTTTGCAAGCCTTAATTCAATTACAAGCATTTAATAAAGAGAATCCTAATACCATGATCCTGCAATTTTTTATGCAAGGAAAATACCAAGAATTGGTGGGTATTTTTAAAAATGCATCGGGTGCCGAAAAAGCTAGGGCCCTTGAAATATTGAGTGAAATAGATATTGTGAATTCAAGCAAATACAAAGAAGCATTGCAATGAGTAGGAAATGGATAATCATATTGGTCATTTGCTATGCTATCTTGGCTTGTAAAAAGACACCCAAGGATCAAGTGATTTTGCCTATCAATACCATGAAATTGGCCATGTGGGATATGATGCGGGCAGATGAATGGTTTACACAAACCACGCTCAAAGACACCCTCTACTTGCGTAAAAAAGAAAATATCCAATTGTATGAGCAAGTCTTTGCCATACATGGTACTACACGCAAACAGTTTTACAATAGTTACAAATACTATGAAACACATCCCAAAGAATTCAAGGAATTGATGGATTCCATTTATGCTTTTAAGGAAAGGGAAAAAGCACCACCGCCACCACCACCTGTTAAAATTCCCAAAAGCCAACGCTAACAATCATTAGTTTTTCTAACTTCGGGCCTTAATGATTGCCCATGAATAAAGTATATACCAGCGCTGCATTAGCCATTGCAGATATTCCCTCCCATGCAACATTGATGCTAGGAGGATTTGGATTAAATGGCATTCCTGAAAACTGTATCAATGCCTTAGTAGACAAAGGCATTAATGGTCTTACCTGTATTTCAAATAATGCCGGGGTTGATGATTTTGGACTTGGTCTGCTTTTACAAACAAGGCAGATTAAAAAAATGATCAGTAGCTATGTAGGTGAGAATGCAGAATTTGAAAGACAACTTTTGAGTGGAGAACTAGAAGTAGACCTGGTACCACAAGGAACATTGGCCACCCGTATTCAAATGGCAGCCATGGGAATTCCTGCTTTTTTTACTCCAGCTGGATATGGTACTGAAATAGCCCAAGGAAAAGAGGTTAGGGAATTCAATGGTAAAATGCATTTAATGGAACTGGCCTTGCATGCAGATTTTGCACTTGTTAAAGCTTGGCGTGGAGACCATTTGGGAAACTTACAGTTTAGAAAAACCACCAGAAATTTCTCTACTTCCATGGCAAAAGCGGGAACTATAACCATTGCTGAAGTGGAAGAGTTAGTTGCGCCTGGAGCAATAGATCCTGATGATGTTCATGTGGCGGGCGTCTATGTACACCGCATCTTTCAGGGCAGTAATTATGAAAAAAGAATTGAACGCAGAACGGTTCAAATTCCATCATCCCATTAAACTTATCCTATGGCACTTGACAAATATGGTATAGCTAAACGCATTGCGCAGGAGCTGCGCGATGGTATGTATGTAAACCTTGGCATTGGCATTCCCACTTTGGTAGCAAATTATATTCCAGAAGGCATGGATGTATTTTTTCAAAGTGAAAATGGCATTTTGGGTATGGGGCCATATCCTACTGAAGAGACCATTGATGCTGACCTCATCAATGCAGGAAAAGAAACCGTGACCCTCATCAAGGGAGGCGCTTTTTTTGACAGTGCTGAAAGTTTTGGCATGATTCGGGCAGGCAAGATTAATCTAACCGTTTTAGGTGCTATGGAAGTAAGTGATGTTGGTGATATTGCCAATTGGAAGATTCCCGGCAAAATGGTGAAGGGTATGGGTGGGGCTATGGACTTAGTAGCCAGTGCCAAAAACATTATTGTAGCCATGATGCATACCAATCCCAAAGGGGAGAGTAAATTATTGCCCCAGTGCAGTTTACCTCTTACAGGCATTCAATGTGTCAAAAGAATTGTGACAGAACTAGCGGTACTAGAAATTGGCCCTGAAGGATTTATCTTAGTTGAAAGAGCTCCCGGGGTTTCTGTAGCTGAGATTGTGGCAAAAACTGCAGGAAGGTTACAAGTACCTGAACTGGTTCCAGAAATGCAGATTTGAGCCGTTTAAACCATTCATTAGAAAAATTGTTTCTGCTTTCGTAATAAGCAATGACCATTTGCATGGGTTGTTGATGTATTTTGCAGCACTTAAAAATTTTACCATGAGCATTCAAGTTGGCGAAAAAGCCCCCGTATTATCCTTGTTTGATACAGAGAAAAATCAAGTTGCGCTAGGAGCATCTGACAAAAACACTGTTGTGTTGTTTTTTCCTCTGGCTTTCACCGGTGTTTGCACCGCTGAATTGTGCAATATTCGCGACAATATTGCCTTATACAACAATACCAATGCAACTGTATTGGGTGTTTCTGTGGATTCCCTATTTACACTGGGCAAATTCAAAGAAGAACAAAAATTAAATTTCCCCTTGTTGAGTGACTTCAATAAGGATGCTGCAAAAGCATTTGGCGTTTTGTATGAAACCTTCCCTGCATTTGGTATGCAAGGGGTTAGCAAACGTGCCGCTTTTGTTATAGACAAAGAAGGAGTAGTGCGTTATGCAGAAGTTTGCCCTACACCGGGTGACTTGCCTAGCTTTACTGCCATCCAAGAATGTTTGGCTGGATTAAACTAATTCATTGGAATTAATAGGGGCCTCGTGCAAGTAGCACGGGGCCTTTTTATGTTAAAAAATCGGCAATATTGTTTTATTTAACAATGTTTTGCTAATTTTCCATTGAAAACCAATAGCTGGGAAAGCTTATGAAGTATTTATACACGCTATGTTTAATGATCTTACTAGTTGTTGGCAGCAGTTTTGTTGCAGACAATGAGACCAATTTGGTCACTAGTACCAAGATCATGCGTGTTTATCCCAACCCTGCTACTTCCTATATCATTTTTGAGTTTGACAAATCGGTTGACAAGACTTACAGCTTGCAAATTTTTGCCTTTTTTGGAAAGAAAATGACCGAACAAAGACTCACTGATGCCAAACTAAATATCACCCTAGATGACAATTACCTACGCGGTTTGTACATCTATCAATTGCGTGATCAAACCGGAAAAATTGTTGAATCCGGTAAGTTTCAAGTAAACAAATAAGTAGCTTTTTTTACGCCACTGTTTGCTATCTATCGCAAACTTCTACAATCAAGAATTTGAGGTAATTAGTATTTTCCATTCCCCAAATAATGGGATGGTCTGAACTCTGTGCCTGAAACACCACTTGTCTAATTCTTTTGCGTGCGTCTTTTGCAGCTTGATCAATAGCAGACAAAAACATTTCTGGATTCACCAAATTGGTGCAGCTAGAAGTAACAAGGAAACCCCCGTTGCGCAAGAGTTTCATGCCGCGTAGGTTAATTTCTTTATAGCCGGTAATGGCTTTGCCAATGCTCTCCCTACTCTTGGTAAATGCAGGTGGATCCAACATGACTACATCATATTTGCGTCCGTCTTTACCCCATTGTTTGAGCACATCAAAAGCATTCATGGCTTCAAATTTGCAGATACTATCAAGCCCATTTAAAGCCGCATTTTTATTGGCTTGGGCAACGGCATTTTCAGAAATGTCTAAACCCAAAACAGACTTGGCTCCATATGCTGCAGCGTGAATTTCAAAAGTACCAGTATAGGTAAATGCACCTAAAACATCAGCCCCTTTGACAATGTTTTGAATAGCCCTTCTATTATCTTGTTGGTCTAAAAAGTATCCTGTTTTTTGACCATTTTCAAGATCCACCAAGAACTTTAAACCGTTTTCTACAATTTGAATATTCGTATCAAAAGGAGTAGACAAAAATCCTTTTTGTAGGGGCAATCCTTCAAGCTGTCTTACTGGAACATCATTTCGTTCATAAATCCCCTTAGGACTAAAAATAGTTTCCAAACTTCGCACAATGCTGTTTTTCCAGCGGTCCATGCCCAAAGACAGGGTCTGGATCACAAAATAATCGTTGAATTTATCAATGATCAGGGCGGGAAGTTCATCGGCCTCGCCAAAAACCAAACGGCAATTCTCTGTATAACCCAGTTTCTGTCTGTAGGCCCAGGCTTTGGCTATTTTTTGGTGAAAAAAAGCCTCGTCAATGGTTTCTTGTTTGCGGGTAAGCAAACGTACCAAGATCTGGGATTGGGGGTTGATATAGCCCCTTCCAGCGTATTTTTCTGCACTATAGTACACGTCTACTATATCTCCGGCCACCACATCGCCCTCAATTTTTTCTACTTCGTTGCCATATACCCAGGGATGACCATTGGCAATCCTTGGCGCGATTTTCTTTCTGAGATACAGTTTTGTCATTCGGCAAAGATAGGTGAAGCGTTTCTCCTGTCATTTTTTCCCTTTCCTTTGCTTGGCAATATTTTTGACATAGTTGGTTATCAAGCAATTTTTATAAATTAAGACGATAAAGAGATGGAGCAGCACAACATTAATCCAGAAAACAATCAGACTGACACCCAAGTGGATATCAATACTGACGAAAATGCAGCCGGAACCTCTAAACTCAACGAACCCGTTGCAGAAGAGAACCAAATGGAAATATTAACTGCTGAATTACAGGAGCAAAAAGACAAATACCTCCGTTTGATGGCCGAGTTTGACAATTTCAGACGCAGAACCGCTAAAGAAAGGTTGGATTTGATTCAAACTGCAGGTAAAGACGTAATTGTTTCCTTACTTGACGTACTTGATGATTGTGATAGAGCCGAGAAACAATTGTCTGGATCAGATGATATTGCCGCTCAGAAAGAGGGTGTATTGTTGGTATTCAACAAAATCAGGAGCAATTTGCAAAACAAGGGTGTAAAAGCCATGGAAAGCATCAACACGGAGTTTGACGTGGAGAAGCACGAAGCCATCACTGAGATTCCTGCACCTACGGCTGAATTAAAGGGCAAGATCTTGGACGAAGTAATGAAGGGATATTACCTGAACGATAAAATCATCCGTTTTGCCAAAGTGGTGGTAGGCAATTAATACCAATAGTTAGCATACATGAAGAGAGATTTATATGAAATACTGGGCGTAAGCAAGGGAGCCAGTGCCGAAGAGATTAAAAAAGCTTATCGGAAAGTAGCCATGCAATTTCACCCGGATCGCAACCCTGGAGACAAGGAAGCGGAAGAGAAATTCAAAGAAGCAGCCAATGCTTATGAGATTCTCAGTGATGCCGATAAAAAAGCCAAGTATGACCGTTATGGACATGCTGCATTTGCACCAGGTGCGGGTGGTGGTGGATTTGGCGGCAATATGAATACCGATGATATCTTCAGCCAATTTGGTGACATTTTTGGAGACGATATGTTTGGTAATTTCTTTGGCGGTGGTGGCGGACGTTCCCGTTCTGGTGGTGGAAGAAATGCCAGAGGACAAAGGGGCAGCAACCTACGCATCAAACTCAAATTGAATTTTGAGGAAATGGCCAAGGGGGTTACCAAGAATGTGAAAGTGAAAAAGCATGTTTCCTGTGCTACCTGTTCAGGTAGTGGTGCCAAAGACAAGAGCAGTGTTCAAACCTGTAATACCTGTCATGGAAGTGGACAAGTGCGCAAAGTAACCAATACCTTTTTGGGACAAATGCAAACCGTTACTACCTGCCCTACTTGTAATGGAGAAGGAACTTCTATTACTGCTAAATGCGGTAACTGTAAGGGTGAGGGAAGGGTGTATGGAGAAGAAACCATTAGCATTGATATTCCTGCCGGTGTACATGAAGGCATGCAGTTGAGCATGAGTGGTAAAGGAAATGCAGGGGAGCGTGGTGGATCAAACGGAGACCTGATTATTCAAATTGAAGAAGAAGCGCACGCAGAATTGCAGCGCGATGGTTTGAATGTAGCATTTGACTTGCATATTAGTTTCCCTGATGCCGCATTTGGTACACAGGTAGAAGTACCCACCATTGATGGTAGGGCCAAGATTAAAATACCACCAGGTACACAGAGTGGTAAAATTTTCCGATTAAAAGGAAAGGGTTTTCCAGAAGTGCAAGGCTATAGCAGGGGAGACCAATTGATTCACGTGAATGTTTGGACTCCACAACATTTGAGTGCAGATGAAAAAGCCATTTTAGAAAAATTAAACAATAGCGATAACTTCAAACCCAATCCCAATAAGGGAGACAAGAGTTTCTTTGAAAGGGTTAGAGAAGCTTTTAGCTAGCGCGATAGTAGTTTGTTAGAACGCAGGGCCTTGGTCCTGCGTTTTTCTTTTGCGCTTTCTTTTTTCAGGCGAATAGATTTGTTTGGCTGCATCTACTAAGGAAACAAATTCTTTTTGATATCGGTCATCGCTTTTATAAGACATAGAGGCCAAAGACCAGATCTGATCAAAGTTGATTTTTTTGGCGTAAGCCGATTGTTTTAGCATAGCACCAAACATGCAAACCGCAGTAGCAAAACGATAGGCTTGATCAGCAGCTTGCAAGGCAATGGGCGCATAAGGAATCTCAAAATACTGTTGTTGAAACACAAGCGAATCGGACTTTTTGAAATTGATATTGAGGTTGCCTAAATTACCCTTTGAAATACTGCTATCTCTGGGTTCTAGTTCAAATACAGCCATTAGGTTATGACCACTTCCTACTTCTCCCCCCTGCAATTGGGTGGTGCTGTCTTCTAAGGCGTTTTTCTTATTGTCAAAACCAATCAGTCTATAGGACTTCACTATTTCAGGATTAAAGTCTATGTCTACAAATGCGTCATTAGCTACTGTATATAGTGTTTGTGTAAGTTCTGTAACAAGTGTTTTTTGTGCTTCTTGTAAATGGTCTAAATAAGCAAAATTACCATTGCCTTTTTTGGCTAATAATTCTAGTTTGCTGTCTTTATAATTACCCATACCAACCCCCAAACAGGTTAAATAAATACCCGTTTGTCTATACTGACTTATCAACTCTTCCATGGCTTTTTCCGTAGCTTCTCCCACATTAAAATCTCCGTCTGTGGCAAGGATAACCCGATTGTTTCCCTCGGGTATAAAAGTTCTTTTGGCAAGTGAATAGGCTGTTCTTATAGCATCGCCACCAGGCGTATCACCGCCAGCATCTAGTGAGTCAATCGCATCTTGAATCCGTTTTTTTTCAGCACCACTCACCCCATTTAATCTAATAGAAACATTGCCTCCATAAGTAACAATGGATACTGTGTCTTTGTCGCGTAGATTTTCTACCAATAGCTTGAAAGCCTGTTGTAGCAAGGGCAAACGATTGGCTTTATCCATACTACCAGAGATATCAATTAGAAAAACCAAATTGCTGGCTTTAATACTATCTAGGTTTAACCTTGGTGCTGCTACTTGTACAAAGAACAGTTTGTTTTTTTCATTCCATGGACAACTGGTTACCTTGGTCTTACACAAAAAACTATCTCTTGCTACACTTCCAGTATCTAAAGGAAAATTAAAATAGTTCAACATTTCTTCAATGCGAACTGCGTCTACAGGAACCGTCATTTGGTTATGAATAAATCGCCTGATATTGCTATAAGAAGCATGGTCAATATTGAGTGCAAATCCAGTTTGGTGATATTGATTGGCGTCTACAAATTCGTTCTCTACTTGAGTACTATAACTTTCTCCTACTAAGCCACTATTACTATAATTGTTGTTTAGGTTCTTGGTAAAAGAATTGAGTTTGTGTTTGTATAGATTGGCTGTTGCAGGTAGCATTTTTAGGGTAAGGGTTTGAATCTTTCTGGTATCTACCAATTGTTGTAAAGATTCATACCCATCCATATGTAAAAAGAGGGTATCCAAGACTTTATTAGAAGGAATGCCAAATGCACCAGTATTGCCACTATAATAGGGAGCCCCTGTTTTATTTCCCAAATAAATTTTGACTCCTTCTAGCATGGATCCCCGTTCATTGCGAACCTCTCCACGCAAATAATATTGCGCAGAAGCTACTTGTGTAAGCAGCAATAGGCAGCAAGCCAAGAAGGCTGTTTTCATCATGGGGCATACTATTACAACCCAAATTAGGCAAAATAAATGGACAGGTCTTTGTAGGAAATGTTATTCTTCTCCCACCAATTGGTAGATCTCCTTGATATTACGGCCATAACCATCAAAGTCTAAACCATATCCCAGTACAAATTTGTTGGGAATGCTAAAACAGCAATAGTCAATAGGAACCTCAAATTTGGTAGCTTCTGGTTTGTGTAACAAGATGGCTACTTTTAAAGAAGCAGGTTGTTGGTTGAGTAACTGAGGCAAGAATTCATTCATGGTCTTACCAGTATCAATAATGTCTTCAAGAATAATCACGTGACGATCATTCACATCCGTATCCAAACCAATAGCAGTAATAACCTGTCCTGAAGATTTGGTGCCTTTATAAGATGCCAATTTGATAAAGCAGATCTCTGCTTCAATGGTCAAGTATTTAAAAAGGTCTGCTGCAAACATGAAAGAACCATTTAGGATGGCAATAAACAAAGGTTTTTTGCCCGCATAATCCTGGTCTAATTGCGCAGCCAATTCTTTTACTTTTTCTTGAATCAAAGCTTCTGGCAAATAGGGTTCAAACTGTCTGTTGTGTAATTCAATCACTGGCATGTCTGCAGATTGTAGGGTTATCTATTTGGGTGATTTTACATTTTTTCCGGCAGCCTTTTCAGGCGCACGTAATTGTAGTTTTTGACCATCGGTCAGAACACTGTTTTTTGAAAGGTTATTGTATTCCATTAATGCGTCTAAACGCACTCCTTCTTTCTGTGCAATTTCTGTAAGGGTTTCGCCCGCTTTGCAAACATAAATATCGGTAGCGCCTTTCTTCAATTTCTTTTCAAGGAACAATAATTGGTCTTGGTCTAAAATGTCTGTTTGTTCCATTTCATTAAAGTCAAATAGTTTGCTCAATGAAATACCATATTTATTGGCAATGGATAAAGTAGCAGTGCCCGCAGCTGCAAAAATCACTTTGGTATGATTGATGCTAAATGGTTCAGAAGGGTATAGCGTGTTTTTCTTGACAGGCTCTTTATAATTCTCTTTATTAGTTTTTACCAACTCCTGTTCCTGTTGCGCGGTTTCAATGGCAGCAGCGGTTTGATTCACCAGCGAATCCATTTTCTCCTGTTCTTCTACAACTGGTGGTTTGGTTTGGTTGATCACCCTAAGTCTGGGACTATTGTTGACTGGCATAGATGTAACAGCACTGCTTTTCACAATGGGTGTATTAGTTGGAGTTGTTAGTTTGGTTTCTACGCGCTCATTATTTTTAGGTAGATCCTTATTTTCTAATGCCTGCACACTGTATTGGTGTAATTCAAAATCCTCAATCAGTTTTAATAATCTTGTGGGGTAAGTTTTTTCTGTAGCATAGCCAGCTTTTTTTAGACCATAAGCCCAACCCTTATCATCCGTAGGGTCTAGTTTGAAAAGTGCGGTATAATATTCCCTGTTTTTTAAAAAATCAGAATGGTCTTTAAAAGAATCTTCAACAGTAGGATATACCCTAAAACATTCCTGTCTCAAATCATCATCATGATAAGTTTTCTCTCCTGTCCATTCGGTTTTACACTTGATACCAAAATGGTTATTTGATTTTTGTGCTAGTTTACTTTCACCTGATTGAGATTCCAAAATGGCTTGTGCCAAAGTGATAGAGGCAGGCACACCTGTTCTGCGCATTTCTGCCATGGCCAGATCTTTGTATTGGTTTACATAGTTCTGTACTTTTTCCCTTTGTGCGTTAGCCATGGTGCTCAGGGCCAACATGAATATGAATACCAGTTGCTTCATTTATTTGATTTTGATCAGGAGTAACCCGTCTCTTACTGTTAATAATACTTGTTCTGTTCTTGGGTCAGCTGCAACATGGGCATTGAACGCGTCAATAGCTTTGGCATTTTTGCCGCTTAATGGCGTCTCCAATACCTGTCCGTGAAACAAGACATTGTCTGCAATCATTAGACCGTTCTTGGCCATTCTAGGTACTAACAATTCATAGTAGTCTATATAGCCAGTTTTGTCTGCGTCTATAAAAACCAAATCCCATGTCTGGTTTAGGCTGGGAATGATTGTCTTAGCATCGCCAATGTGCAAATGTATCTGCTCTGCCCTTTCAGAAATGCTAAAATTGGCTTTTGACCTTTGTGCATCTTCTTCTCTTAGTTCAATTGTGTGTAATTGACCATCGCTTTGCAAACCCTTGGCTAAACAAAGAGCGCTATACCCCGTGAATGTGCCTATTTCTACAACCTGCTTGGGTTGAACTAATTGACTCATCATGGAAAGGAATCTTCCTTGAACAGGAGAGCTCAGCATATGGGCATGTGGGTGCTCCGCCAAAGTGGCTGCTTGAATCTGCGCTAAAAGGGCATCATCTGGGCTACTGTGTAAACTAGCATATGCTTCCGCTAAGGGATGGACCAATTCCATCGGGCGAAATTAGTTTATTCTTGGGCAGTTTGGGGTTTGGAGACAAGGAAAAGTCCTAAAAAGGTAATCAAGCCATTGATAATCAATAATTCTAATCCCAGTTCAAAAGAACCAAACAGGGCTTTTTGGTTTAAATCAATGAGCAAGCAAAGCAGGGGCGATGCTATACAAACCAAGGGAACCAAGTTGTCCTTTACATTGCGTTTGAGCAAAATGCCAAAAGTAAATAGACCCAAAAGCGGACCATAGGTATAGCTGGCCACTTTTAAAATAATCCCAATCATGCTTGGGCTATTCACCACTTTGAAGACCAATACAAACAAAAGGAAGATGGCTGCAAAACCCAAGTGCACCCTTTGGCGAATTTGTTTTTTGCGTGCATCGCTCATGGTAGTATTGCGCTGAATACCCAAAATGTCTATACAGAAAGTAGAAGTTAAAGCTGTAATGGCGCCATCCGCACTGGGGAAAAGTGCAGAGATTAAGGCAATGATAAAAATGACAGAAACAAAGGGAGGCATATGGTGTAGGGCAATGGCAGGGAAAAGTTTGTCACCAGTTTCTATTACATTTTGCTGGCCTGCATAGAGGTACAACAAACCACCTAGATAAAGGAATAATAGAATAGACAGCATGAGTACCACAGACATGCTCAGGATGTTTTTCTGCGAGTCTTTCAAGGTTTTCACAGAAATGTTTTTCTGCATCATTTCTTGGTCCATGCCAGTCATGGTAATGGTAATAAATGCTCCCGCAATAATCTGTTTTAGAAAGAATAATTTACTATCTGGATTGAAATTGAAAATGGTAGAATAACCTTTCTGACTCATGGCTTCTAAACTTCCTGCAAATCCAATATTCATGCTGCTTAGAATATAGACTACACAGATAATCAATCCCAAAAGCATACAAGTTGTTTGCAGGGTATCGGTCCAAACAATGGTCTTAACCCCACCTTCAAAAGTATAAAGTAAGATCATGGCCAGAATAATCAAGGTTGTGGCCCAGAAGGGAATACCAAAGCTATTGAGGATGGCGTCTTGTAAAATATTCACCACCAAATACAACCTGGCCGTAGCGCCAAGTGTTCTAGATAAAATAAAAAACGATGCACCTGTTTTGTAAGATTTGAAACCCAACCGGTCTGACAAATAATTATAAATAGAAGTGAGGTTTAGCCTATAATACAAAGGCAGCAACACATAAGCAATGACAACATATCCAATTAAATAACCAAGCGTAACTTGAAAATAAGCAAAGCCCTCTTTGGCTACAGCCCCTGGTACACTGACAAATGTTACTCCACTCAAGGAAGTGCCTACCATGCCAAAAGCCACCAACATCCAGTTGGAACTTTTGTTACCAATAAAGAAAGATTCATTGGTACTATTTCTTCCTGTGAACCAAGCAACTGCCAATAAAATCAAGAAATAGGCAATCACAAAACCGAATAAGATAACTGGAGACATGGCTTAATATGTAGGGTGAATAAGAATCGGCAAAATAGTACAAATAATTCACCTAATTTTCCCTGCTAAAAATAGGGATATGGCTTCTATGCGTTTTGCGGTTTTCTGTGGTTCTAAATCTGGCGCAGATCCACTCTTTGAACAACAGGCTTATGAGCTGGGCAAACAGATGGCCTTGCATGATATTGCTTTAATCTACGGCGGTGGCAATAAGGGATTAATGGGGGCTGTGGCCGATGCAATGATGGCTAATGGAGGAGAAGTGATTGGGGTAATTCCTGAATTATTATTAGAATGGGAGCACGGACACCAGGGGATAACAGAATTGCGTGTTGTACCTGATATGCATATTCGTAAGAAAATGATGTATGAACTCTGTGACGCAGCCGTGGTATTGCCTGGAGGAAACGGAACACTTGACGAGCTTTTTGAAATGCTTACCTGGAATACTTTAAAAATCCATGATAAGAAAATTGTGTTGTTAAATAGCAATGGATTCTATAACCACTTGATTGCCCATATAGACAATATGTTTCAACAAGGCTTTTTGTATGAGGCTTGGAGAGATCGCTTAATTGTTTGTAATGGTCCGGGCGATGTTATTTCCTGCTTGGCCTAAGATACATGCCAAAACCCGCTCTGAATACGGGTAAGGGATCATTGAATTGATCTCTATAAGGAGAGAACGGGTTTTGCAACACATCCATCATCAGGGTCACATAGGAATAGCGGCTTCCTATAAAATGTGAGCCATAACCAATACCCACCAACAAACTTTCAGCTTGGTATTTGTATTTGAAAACATCTGGTGAGTTAGTAAATTTCTGTGTGCTATTGATCCAATTGTATTCGGGTTGAATTTGCAAGTGAAGAAAATTCACAGGCCATACCCTTAAGAAAGTACCCCCACCATAACTCCAATTCTGGTATTTAACCGTGCTAAAATCGGTAGCGTTTTGGGAGTAATAGTTCACGTTAAAATTGATCCCTGCGTCAAGCCATTTGGTAATGCTATAGCCAATTTCTGGGTTTAGCCCCACATTAAATGACTGGGAAGCAATACCCAAATTAAGACCCGTTCCAAAGAAAATATTTTCCTGTTTAAACTTATCCTTTGGTGCGTCCTGTTCCAAGGATTGTGCCATTGAACCAAGGGATAATAATAAAAAAGCCAATAAAATAAGGTTTTTGGGCATGGTTGGTCTTTGTGCAAACCTACAACAAGCTGAATCAGTAAAAAAAACTACAGATATAAAAAAATGTTAGTGTTTATGTTAACGTGTACAGCCTACACGTAAATACTGTTGGTATTGGGGATTCCCTTATTTTCGCACTAACTAACGATTGTTTGCATATGTCGGTACCAACCATGATGCCCCCAAAATCTATGTTACATGCTGCCGGAATAGCCGGAAATGCTCAGTTACATTATCAATTAGATCCAGCGGAATTAGTTCAACAAACCATCGCCTTAGGCCAAGGAGTCTTGAATGATACCGGCGCTTTGTGCATCCGTACAGGAAAATTTACCGGACGTAGCCCCCAAGACAAGTTTACAGTGAAGGACGCTATTACGGCTAATACCGTGAATTGGAACAATTTCAATATTCCCATTGAAGAGCATTACTTTCTGCAACTTAGAACCAAATTGCTCAACTATTTGGGAGAGCGCCAGGAACTTTGGGTGCGTGATGCATATGCATGCGCCGATGAAGCATATAGACTAAAGATCCGTGTGATCAACGAAAATCCTTGGAGCAACTTATTTGCCTACAATATGTTCCTTCGTCCAAGTACGGCAGAGTTAGATCATTTTGAACCAGAATGGACCATTTTGCAAGCCCCAGGCTTTTTGGCGGATCCAGCAGTTGACGGAACGCGTCAAGAGAATTTTGCAGTGATTTCTTTTACCTATAAAACTATCCTGATT
>CAIZMD010000744.1 GCA_903933995.1 uncultured Bacteroidota bacterium | reverse complement strand
TAAGTCTGTAGAAGTTGCCACCCAAATATTTTGATCACCCCAATACATCCAATACTTACCATTGATTTTGGTGGCAATGATTTTTCCTTGCGCATAGCGCGATACAATGGATCCAGACTTGGACCATTGGTTCAAATATTTTCCGCCATAAGCATTGGCAAAGACAGGACCATGTTTGGTCCATTTTTGCAAGTCAGGAGAACTAGCCACCATGAGTCTGGCGGTCTTTCCATCATAAGATGTATAGGTCATGTAATAGATACCTGTACTATCTTCTACAATCCTTGGATCTTCCACCCCACCCTGCCATTCATAAGCCTGATAAGCATCGGGTTCAGGATAAAAAACAGGTCTAGATGTTTTGGTAAAATGCAATCCATCCGTGCTATAAGCCAACCCAATTCTGGATGTTCCTCCGGGTTTGCCAATACTATCCTGGGCACGGTAAAGCATAAAGACCGTATCTCTACGAACCACAATGGCGGGATTAAATACATTCTTGGATTCCCATGCCACAGCTTTCCCTGTCATAGGATCTATAAAACTATTTGCTCCAGGTTTCAAAACGGGATTAAGACTATCGGTTTTTACAAAGTCAAGCATGGCCCAATTGGCTGCGCTGTCAACTTCATTAAAGTTTTGATTGCCACTAGCGCAACCAACTAAGACTAGTAAGATCAAGGGTAACCAACTGTATTTGTGCATCTTATTTCTTATTGATGGCATAAGCAATACCACCAGTTAAATGCTGCACAAACAAGGGGTCTACAAAACTTTCATCGGTATGACCAAACTCAGTGTAGAAAGACCTTCCTCCATCAAAATTATGCCACCAAGCCATGGGATGAAAGTCACCATTTTGCCCACCAGTATAAGACTTTTCATCAATGGTAATCAATACGTTCAAATCAGATTGAATGCTTTTAAAATTATACCATTCGTCAAAACGCTTCCAATTAGCAGGCAAGTGCATGGTGCTAATATGACTCTTGTCTAACACATTTAAAACAGCTTCCTGTTGTTTGGGATGGCTTTTAAAATAAGCACCTACTAATTTATTATACCAAGGCCATTCGTATTCCGTATCAGTTGCTGCATGAATTCCAACAAAGCCCCCACCTGCTTGAATATATTTTTCAAAAGCCGCTTGTTGGTCTTCATTGAAAATATTACCGGTGGTGCTCATAAACACAACAGCTGCATACTGTTTCAAATTCTTTTCATTAAATACCGTAGCATCAGTAGTAGTATCCACTTTCAAATTATTGTCTACTCCAATCTTTTGCAAACAAGCAACTCCAGCTGGAATAGACGCATGGTGAAAACCCATGGTTTTACTAAATACCAAGATTTTCAAAGGCTTCTTAGCACTATCAAATGAGCTCACCCCAAAAGCAATGATCATTAATACTAAACCGGCAAATAGTTGTTTCATTTGTTTATTTTGAATGTGTAATTGATTTTCTTTTTCCCATTAATTCCCTCCAAGTTACCAATTGAATG
>CAIZMD010000743.1 GCA_903933995.1 uncultured Bacteroidota bacterium | reverse complement strand
TACAATGCTCGTTAAATACAGAAATCAAGTGCTGGGCAATCACTTGAGCTGGCCTACCCTCAATTTGGTGGCGTTCTACCATACTTACCAATTGACCGTCTTTGAACAGGGCAATAGCAGGTGAAGATGGTGGATAAGGCAGCAAATGTTTGCGAACTTGATTAATGGCTTCAATATCAAAACCAGCAAAACTGGTGGCTAAACGGTCAGGTCTAACTGTAGAATTTTCAACCGCCATCACCACACCTGGCCTACAAGTACCTGCAGCACAACCACATACGCTATTAATTACTACTAATGTAGTACCTTCTTGACCTAATACACTGTCAACTTCTGCAGCGGTTAACAACTCATCAAAACCACTGTCCGTTAACTCTGCCTTCATGGGTAATACTATCTCAGCTGGATACATAATCTATCAATTTTAATTGTGGAGGACAAAATTAAGTAAAAGTGGAAACATCAAATCTTAAAATTATTTTGCCAATATGTCATTATAAATTTATCAATTAAGACATTATGGCGCTTTCGAATACAAAATCTAGTCATTTTTACAGCAATAATGTACCAGAAAAGGCATGGTACATAGTTTGAACGTTCTTTAAAAATTAAAAAACTAAAAAAATCAATACTATGACATTTGTAAAACAACACCCAGCCCAAGTAAACAGCCTGTTACATGAATTATTAAATGCTTTCCCAAATTCATGGGGAAGAGACTTACCAGTTAATCATTCTTTGCCTCCGGTGAATATTCATGAAAACAATGAAGGGTTTCATCTAGAACTTAATGCACCAGGAAGAAACAAGGAAGATTTTAAAGTGAAATTGGAAAAAGACCTGTTAACTATTTCTTATGAACAAAAAGAAAATGAAACAGATCCTAACTACAAAACTATTCGAAGAGAATTCCAATACAAAGGATTTAAACGCAGCTTTAGTTTAGACGATCAAATTCAAGTAGACGGCATACAAGCAAAATACGAGAATGGCATATTAAAACTATTCCTTCCAAGAATTGAAAAAGTGGTAAATAATCCAAAAGAGATTAGCATTTCATAAATAGGTAATCTGTGATTTTTCACAGCAGTTGGTTTTGGTTTGCCCTCCTGTTTTTACAGGGGGGCATTTTTTTTATTTGTTCCTGTAATAATCAAACAAAATAAACTACCTATGGCTTATAAAAATTGTCATGATGTTGCAAAAGAAGCTTTTTATCCTTTTTATACTAGTAGCAAAAATTAGTTTTTCTCAAAATGTAGATCAATCACTTCTTTGGAAAATTAGTGGTAAAGGTCTCAAAGAACCTTCCTATGTTTTTGGAACATTTCATATGATGTGTAAGGATCAATTTCAGATATCCAAACCCATGGAAGATGCACTTTCTTCTTGTAAGAAATATTATGGCGAGCTAGATATGGATGATCCCAATATGCCAGAAAACATGAAGGAATTTGCCAAGCTAAAGGATGGTAAAACCATTGACAGCTATATGGATCCTAAAGAATTTGCCGCATTTGATAAAAAATATCAAAATATCACTGGCATGTCCTTAATGTTACTTAAAGAGTATAAACCTTTTTTGGGAATGAGTTTTTTGATTTTAAAAACAGTTCCCTGTAAAGCCACGGTGCAACCTGAAACCGAATTAATGCATTTAGCCCAAAAAAAGAAAATGGAGGTTCTTGGCTTAGAAACCGTAGAACAACAATTGAAGCTTTTAAATAAAGAACCTATAGATTCACAATTAGCCGCCATGAGCAAAATGGTCAACAATTTTGATAGTAGCAAACAAGTAATGAATGAAATGATTCAGGTTTACTTGAAAAAAGACGTTAACGCTTTATACCAATTTATGAAGGAAAAG
>CAIZMD010000742.1 GCA_903933995.1 uncultured Bacteroidota bacterium | reverse complement strand
TGCACAATATCTGGCCGATGTTCCCAACTAGCCATCCAACTCACTACGGCAATTTGAAATGCAGTGAATCGCTCTGTATCATCATCATAACCGTAAATCTTTTCTCGGTCCAATAACCCATTGATGTCTACTAAGTAAAGGTCATAGCCTAGGGAATTGGTTTTTTCTCTAATAATGGTGTACTCGAACAACCAATCGCCCAAGTGGGCAGAACCTTTAAAATCTACTACCCATTCATTGTTGAGCAAGAATTTGGTTCTGTACATGGGCATGACTACTTTGGCTATATGACCAGCTTTACACTGGTATTTTGGCAAGGCCCCCACCACATCTCCCAAGCCACCAGCTTTGGCCACTGGATAGCATTCGGCACTTATATGAACAATCTCCATCTAGCTTAATTAAACTTTAATTGCATTCAATTTAGCAATGAATTGCCATAAGGGCAAAAAACATTTAAAGTTTTCTGCTTAGTAAATTATATTTATTTTACAGCCTATTCGTTTCATAATCAATCACTCGCTTGCCATGAATCAAAAAACTAACTGGTCCCAATTTGGCACCCTCATTACCGTCTTCTTTTTCTGGGGATTTGTTGCTGCCAGCAACGATATTTTGATCCCTGTTTTCAAAAAAGCATTCACCTTAACCCAGTTGCAAAGTCAGTTAGTGGCTGTTGCCTTTTATGTGGCTTATACGGTAGGATCCTTGATCTATGTTGGAGTTTCTTCTGCCATTGGCGGAGATTTGCTCAACAAAATTGGTTACAAAAATGGAATTGCCCTTGGATTGGGTATTTCCGCTGTTGGAACTTTGTTGTTCTACCCTGCTGCTAATGGTGGTGGCTCATTTAACTTAATGATTACTGCTTTGTTTATAGTAGCCCTAGGCTTTAGTTTACAACAGATTGCAGCCAATCCCTTAGCCGTTGTGATTGGTGACCCAAAAACAGGTTCACAGCGTTTGAACATGGCTGGCGGGATCAATAATTTTGGAACCACTATTGGGCCCCTATTGGTAAGTTTTGCCATTTTTGGAAGCGTTAGTAGCGGTAATACCGATGCTAGTATTGAAAGTGTGAAAACACCTTATTTGATCTTGGGTGCTGCTTTCTTATTGGTGGCCCTTTTCTTTAAATTCTCTTCAATTCCTAATAAAATAGACCTAGAAACAGTAGCTGAAAAAGAAGCTGAATCTGGTTCTAAAGTCATGCACAAAAAAAATGCCATGCAATACCCTCAATTGGTGATGGGGATGATTGGAATTTTTGTGTATGTAGGGGTTGAAGTTTCTACCGCTAGTAACCTACCAGAATATATGCGCTTACATGTAGGTATTCAAACCGAACAAATTGCTCCTTATATTTCTTTGTACTGGGCTAGTTTGATGATTGGCCGTTGGACAGCGTCTGTAGGTGCATTTGGTGTTAGTGCTGCTAAAGCAAAAGTGTTGAATTTTGTGATGCCTTATTTGGCATTTGCCGTATTCTTAATTGTCAATACTATTGCCCAACATGATATGACACAATTCTATGTATA